>JAPLTZ010000182.1:1214-9649 GCA_026397895.1 Verrucomicrobiota bacterium
ATTCAGTTCCCGCATACCCGCATCTACAATGGGATATCCGGTTTGTCCTTTGCACCATTGATCAAATTCACCGGCATCAACGGGACAAGCATGACGAACACGGCGGGCTACGTTCCGTTCATTGACACGAATTACTTCGGCTTCGCCTACGGCAGCGGCGTCGGCTCGGAGCGCGTCATTGATTGTCAGGATTGGTCGGCGACGGCCTACGTCAGCACGACGATGAACGGCGACGCCACGGTTTTCGGCGTCAACTTCGCCGATGGCCGCATCAAGGGTTATCCCAAATACACGCCCGGCAGCGGCGGCACGGTGGGGCAGACGATGTATTTCCGCTACGTCCGCAACAATCCCGGCTACGGCACGAATAACTTCGTCAACAACGGCGACGGCACGATCACCGATCTCGCGACGTGCCTCATGTGGTCGCAAGCCGACAGCGGCGCGGGCATGAACTGGTCGAACGCGCTGGTCTGGGTGCAGGCCCGGAATGCGACGAATCATCTCGGCTACAGCGACTGGCGGCTGCCCAACACGAAGGAACTCCAGAGCATCTTGGATTACACACGCTCGCCCGCCACCACCGCATCGGCGGCGATCAACCCCAACTTTTTCAACTGCACCGCCATCACGAACGAGGGCGGCGCGGGTGACTTCCCGTTTTACTGGGCCGGCACGACGCATCTGGACGGCAGCGCCACGCCGCTGGGCGCGTATGTTTGCTTCGGTCGCGCGCTCGGCTGGATGGAAATCCCGTCGGGGTCGGGCAATTATCAACTGTGGGACGTTCACGGCGCGGGCGCGCAACGCAGCGATCCGAAGGCCGGCAGCGCGGCGAATTATCCGCACGGTCACGGGCCGCAGGGCGATGTCGTCCGCATCACAAATTACGTCCGCCTCGTGCGCGGCGGGTGAACCGATGAAACGATTGCTTTCAATCTTCCTGCTGCTTCTCTTCGCCATCACGGCCAGCGCCGCGAAGCAAAACATTCTGCTCCTCATCGCCGACGACTACGGCGTGGACAGCAGCTCGCTCTACAACTCGACCAACAGCGGTGCGAAGTTGCCGCCGACGCCGAACATCGCCTCGCTCGTGACGAATGGCGTCGTGTTCAGCCGCGCTTACGCGAACCCCGTCTGCTCGCCGACGCGCGCGTGCCTGCTCACGGGGCAGTTCGGTTTCCGCACCGGCGTGGGCGACGTGATTGATTTCGGGCCGGGGCTCACGACCAGCGCCTTCACGTTGCCGCGCGCGTTTACAAACGCCGCGACCGGCTACGCGCTCGCGCAATTCGGCAAGTGGCATCTCGCCAGCGGCGCGGCTTCGCCGAAAAATGTGGGCGGTTGGACGAATTACGCCGGCAATCTGCTCGGCGCAATCGCCAACTACACGAACTGGACGAAAACGGTAAACGGAACTTCGACGGCGAATTATACGAACTACGCCACGACCGATCTGGTGAACGACACGACGAATTGGATTGCCGCGCGCGGCACGAACGCGTGGTTCGTGTGGGCCGCCTTCAACGCGCCGCACACGCCGCTGCATCTGCCGCCGACGAATCTTTGCCCGCACTACGCCACGCTCTCCGGCACGGCCAGCGACATCAACGCGCATCCCGAAAATTATTACGACGCTATGATGGAGGCGCTGGACACGGAAATCGGACGGCTGCTCGCGACCGTCAACCGCACCAACACGCACATCATTTTCCTCGGCGACAACGGCACGCCGAACAACACGCTCCAGCCGCCGTTCCCCGCCACGCGCGGCAAGGACACGCTCTACGAAGGCGGCACGCACGTGCCCTTCATCATCTCCGGCCCGGCGGTGGCGAGCCCGAACCGCACCAACGACACGTTCGTCAACATGGTGGACGTGTTCGCCACGATTCTGGAAATGGCCGGCACGAGCGTCGCTGCCGCCGTGCCGACGAATGTGCCGATTGACGGCCAGAGCCTGCTGCCCGCGCTCCAGACCACGAATGTGCTGACGCGTTACGCGTTCTCAGAAATTTTCGGCACGAACGTTTCCGCCAATGCAAGCGGCCACGCGCTGCACAACTCGCAGTTCAAGCTCATCGAATTTCTCGACAAGCACGAGGAGTTTTACGATTTGAAAAATGATCCTTACGAGGCGGTCAACCTGCTGACGAACGGGCTGACGGCGGCGGCGCAGTCGAATTTCTTCAGCCTGCAACTGAAGCTCGCGGGCTATTCGCCGCTGGCCGCGCCGGTCATCACGGGCGTGGGAAAAACGAATCTCCAGTTCACCGCGACCGTGGCTCGCGCGACGAACCTGACCTACTCGCTGTGGCGCGCGGCGACGTTTGACGAACTGGCGTGGTCGCCGCAGACCAACGCGCTTGTCGTCACCAACGGCGCGGCGAGCGTGTCGCTCACGGACACGAACGCCGGCGGCGCGCAGAATTTTTACCGCGTCGTCGGCGCGCCTTGAGCCAGGTGCGCGTTCCGGGGCTTGTCAGTTTTCCGCCGTCAGCCATTATTGCACAAATGAAATCGCCGGTTGCAAAATGGTTCTGGCTCGTGCCGCTGCTCGTCGCGGTGCTGGTCGGTCTCGTCGGTTGGTGGGCGGATCAGAAGGTCAGCAAGGCAATCCAGAAATCCCTCAAGGCCGAACTGCAATCCAGCCTCAACGCCAACGTCGCCGCGCTGGAAATCTGGATTCGCAACCAGGAACGCATGGCCGAGGAGATCGCCGACGAGCCGCAGGTGCGGAAGGCTTCGTTCGATCTGCTGTCGCAGACGGCCGCCGTGCGCGCCGAGCCGCGCGCGTTTGCGATGTCGGAGCGCCACCAGGAATTTGAGCGCTCCATCAAGGCGCGGCTCAAGGCCACAAGCTATCTCGCGGCGCAACTGGTCACCACCAACCGCCTGATTGTCGGCACGTCGTGGCGCGGATTGATGCGGCTCGGCGTGGCGGTCAACGAGGCGCACGAGGCGAAGTTCGACGAACTGTTCCGCTCCGGCAAGGCCATCATCATCACGCCGTTCAAGCCGGTCATCCCGCCGCCGCCGCAAAACGAAAAAGGTTTTCGCAAAAAGCTTTTTGGCGACGACACGAACAACACCAAGCTGGGCCGCTTCCGGCCCGCGCCGCGCGTGCTGACGAACAAGGACATCAGCCTGATGCAGGTGGCCGCACCGTTGAAGGACGCGGACGATGTGATCCGTGGCGCGCTGGCGTTCGTGCTGCGACCGGAAGATGAGTTCACGCGGGTGCTGTCCATCGCGCGGTCGGGGCAGAGCGGTGAGACGTTCGCGTTCGACCAGAACGGGCTGATGATTTCGCAAAGCCGCTTCGACACGCAGTTAATAAAACTCGGTCTGCTCAACAGCGAAACCAATACCGGCTCGGCGTTGACGCTGGAATTGCACGACCCGGGCGCTGACCTCACCCAAGGCGGAAAAGTGCCGGCGGATTTGGACGCGCGTCCGCTCACGCCGATGATTGCGGATGCGGTCAAGGGCGGCGCGGGCGTGGCGGTCGAGCCACAGCGCGACTATCGCGGCGTGCTCGTCGTCGGCGCGTGGCGCTGGCTGCCGCAATACGGCTTCGGCGTGGCGACAAAGCTGGATGCGACCGAGGCCTACCAACCGCTCAAGGTTTTGCGGCTGACGTATGTGATTCTGGTGTTGCTGCTGGCGTTGTGCGCGGTGGGCGTGCTGCTGTTTTCGTATTCGAGTTTGGTCTGGCGGCAGAAATTCGACGCGGCGCAGTTGCAGGCGAAGCAACTCGGCCAATACGTGCTGGAGGAAAAAATCGGCGCGGGCGGCATGGGCACGGTTTACAAGGCGCGCCATGCGTTGCTGCGGCGCGAGACGGCCATCAAGCTGCTGCTGCCGGAGGTCGCGGATGAATTCACCATCCGCCAGTTCGAGCGCGAGGTGCAGTTGACCTGCCAGCTCACGCATCCGAACACGATCCAGGTTTACGACTACGGCTCGACGCCCGAGGGAATTTTCTACTACGCGATGGAATACCTGCGCGGCCTCACGCTCACCGACCTCGTGCTGCAGCACGGCGCGCAGACCGAGGCCCGCGTCATCCACATCCTGCGGCAGGTCTGCGAATCGTTGCAGGAGGCGCACGCCGTCGGCCTCATCCACCGCGATGTGAAGCCCGGCAATATCTTCCTCTGCGAACGCGGCGGCGTGCCGGACACCGTCAAGGTGCTCGACTTCGGGCTCGTGCGGCATCTGCGCGAGGACGATGCCGTGGCGCTCCGTTCAGTCGAAACGGACTTGGTGGTCGGCAGTCCGCTCTACATGTCGCCGGAAGCCATCCAGAATCCGGCCCAGACTGACGCGCGCAGCGACCTCTACGCCGTCGGCGCGGTGGGATATTTTCTGCTGACCGGCGGGCCGGTCTTCGACGGCGCAGATGTGGCGGCGATTCTCGACCAGCACGTTTCCGCGACGCCTGTTCCGACCAGCCAACGCACCGGCAATCCCGTCAGCGCGGAATTTGAACAACTGCTTTTGCGCTGTCTCGCGAAGCAACCGGAGCAGCGTCCGCAATCCGCGACCGAACTGCTCGCGCTGCTGCGCGCCTGCGCGGCGGCGGGCGGGTGGACTTTGGAAACACGCGCAGCGTGGTGGAACAGCCACGCGATTTTGCCGCACGTGGACGACGCCAAGACGCCCAGCAGCTTCGAGCGCACGGTGAAGATTGATATGGGCGACCGCGCGGGCTAGCTGATGTAGCAGCCGACGTAAGGAGGCTCTGATTTCAGAAATGTTTGAGCCTCGTTACCTCGGCTGCTACGAGTCTTTGAAATTGGCTCGCAGCGCCGGCGTAACTGGTGAAGCGGATGGAGGAAGCGGGCTAAAGTCCTTTGCAGTCTATTGCTAGATTAGCTCGCACGTCATACCGTATAGGTCACTAAATTCACTGCAAATTTTGGCTCAAGACGCTGAATTCGTGGCACAATCTCAGAAAGGTTTGAAAACAATAGTGGACTACCGCAACCATGCGAATGACAAAGCAGAGTCAACTGAGGATTCAGAACAGTAATAAAAATGTGATTGGAATCGTCCGCGATTCTTTCGTGTCCATCAAGAAACGAGGTTCGTGATTCTGTGGGTAGCGATACCATCGGAAATCTTCCGGCCTTGTTTTCCGCCTCACAAATCTTCCATGCGTCGTCTGGTGCGAGTGTCGGTGTCTTGGTCTTGAACCCAATATCATCCAATTCAAAAAGTTTAGAATAACCAATATTGTCCTCTTTGTATTTTGTCTGAAATGGAAATTTGTCGGCATCCATCTTTCCATGAAGCTTGGCAACCAACTCCATAACAGACGAAGGACAGGATTTGGGGTAAATCTGTTTGTGCGTATTTAGAATCTCTTGGATGGTCATAATCACCAGCCTCCGGTTGATTTTCCAGCCAATCTCTTGTCCTGCCCCATTGCCTGTGTGAAAGCGGCAATCGCTCGCTGTGCGCCACCACTGGTCAAAAGAGCCTCGCCTTTTGTGGTTTGGATATTCAACTCTGTGCCCTCTCCTTTTTTTGCAATCCGTATAACGGCATCTGCGTTAGCCAGCCAACCAACATTTATTTTTCCGGTAATCACTCCCGTTTCACGCGAAACATTTTTGACCTTGCCAATCCGCGCTAATATGTCTTGAACAACGTAAGCAACCGTCGCTGGGTAGGTTTGATATTCAAGCGTGGTTTGTGCTGATGATTCTCTGATTCCGGCCATATTATTCCTTTTGGTTGAGTGTTCGAGTTTGGTGTGACGTTCGTATTGCAGGCTAACAGTGACTTGAACTGAAAGTTTGCAGTCTATTACCTTTCACGGTTTCGATGCTGCGACCAGGAAATTGATTTGTCGAGAGGGATTGCGGCAGCGGTGCAACTATGCGGATTTCTTCGCGGCGCGCACGAGCAGCACGGGGATGGCGGTTTCGTGGCGGACTTTGTGGATGGTGCTGCCGTAAATCATGTCGCCCACGAAGCGGTGGCCGTGGCTCGCCATCGCGATGAGGTCGCAGTGTTCGCCGGTTGCGGTCTTGAGGATTTCCTTGGGCGGATCGCCGAGCGCGAGGTGGGTGGAAACCGTCAAACCCTCGCCGCGCAACTTCGCCGCCGCCGTTTCCAGATATTCCCGGTCGGCCTTCATCTCCTCGGACTCGGCGAGCTTGAGTTGGTTGAAATTGCGCGCCGCAAAACCATCGGCCACATGCAGCAACAGCAGTTCCGAGCCGAGCGTCTTGGCGAGCGCAGTGACGTGCGGCAGCAAGGTGGCGTCCGCCGGGCTGTTTTCGAGGGCGACGAGGATTTTGCGATACATGGCGGCGTTCCTTTCGGTTATTTGGCAATCAAGCCGGCAACAAAGTCCCACAGGAATTTTGCGTTCAGCGCCACGATGATTCCGGCGGTGAGCCATGCCAAGACTTTTATCCACGGCGGATTGGCGAATTCGCCCATCTTGCGGCGGTCGCCGGTGAAGAGGACGAGCGGAATCACGGCGAAGGCGAGTTGCAGGCTTAACACGACCTGGCTGAAGATGAGCAGCTTGGCCGTGCCGCTCTCGCCGTAGATGCTGGTGACGATGACGGCGGGCGCGATGGCGATGAGCCGCGTGATGAGCCGCCGCAGCCACGGACGCAGGCGGATGTTGAGGAAGCCTTCCATCACGATCTGGCCGGCGAGCGTGCCGGTGAGCGTGGAATTCTGGCCGGACGCGAGCAGCGCGATGGCGAAGGCCGCGCTCGCCAGCCCCACGCCGAGCGTCGGCGAGAGGAGCTTGTGGGCGTCCTGGATTTCCGCGACTTCGGTCTGGCCGCGTGTGTGGAAGGTGGCCGCTGCGACGATGAGGATGGCGGCGTTGATGAACAGCGCGAACATCAGCGCGACGGTGGAATCAATCGTGGCGAACTTGACGGCTTCGCGCTTGCCGCCGGCGTTCTGCTCGTATTTGCGCGTCTGCACGATGGAGGAATGGAGGTAGAGGTTGTGCGGCATCACCGTCGCGCCGAGGATGCCGATGGCGATGAAAAGCATCTGCGGGTTGCGGATGATTTCCAGCTTGGGCACGAAGCCGCCCAGCACGGCGGCAAGTTCCGGGCGCGAGACGATGATTTCAAACAGGAAACAACCGCCGATGAGCAGGATGAGCGAGATGACCAGCGCCTCGATGTAGCGAAATCCTTTTCCCGCGAGATACATCACGACGAGCACGTCCAGCGCCGTGAGGCACACGCCCCAGACGAGCGGAATGCCGAAGAGCAGGTTCAGCGCGATGGCCGAGCCGATGACTTCCGCGAGGTCGCAGGCACAGATGGCGATTTCGCACAGCACCCACAGCGCGACGGCGACGGGCTTCGAGTAATGGTCGCGGCACGCCTGCGCGAGGTCGCGGCCGGTGACGATGCCAAGCTTGGCGGCGAGCGACTGGAGCAGGATCGCCATGAGGTTCGAGAGCAAAATGATTGAGAGCAGCGAGTAACCGAAGGCCGACCCGCCCGCGAGGCTGGTTGCCCAGTTGCCGGGGTCCATGTAGCCGACGGCGACGAGGTAGCCCGGCCCGGAGAAGGCCAGCAGCTTGCGCCAGAAGCCGAGCGAGTGCGGCACGGCGATGGTGCGGTTGACTTCCGACAGCGAAGGGTGATTGGCCGGTTGCCGCCAGCCATCGGTCGGCAGGGTGGGTTCTTTAGGATTATTTACCATCTGCGAAAATATGTAGCACAAGTTACATTCTTTGAGGCCGGCGTCAATGATGATTTGTAGCCGGGGTTACAAATTTTGCTCGACGACGGCGGTGCGGTTGGTTTTACTGCGGCCGATATGCCGCCCGTCCCCAAACCGTCCGCCCGTCCGCGTCCTTCGGCGCAGCAGGCGGAAAGCCTGCGTCGCTCGCGCCGCGATCGCGCCAGCGAGACCGCGCAGGATTACGTCGAGGCCATCGCTGATCTCGCGGCGGCGCACGGCGAGGCGCGGCTGGTGGATCTGGCGCGCCGGTTGGGAGTCACGCATGTCACGGTCAACCGCACCTTGTCGCGGTTGCAGCAGGCGGGCTTTGTGAATACCAAGCCTTACCGCGCGATTTTCCTCACCGACTCCGGCCGCAAGCTCGCCGCCGAATGCAAACGCCGGCACGAAACCGTCGCCGCGTTCCTGCGTTCGCTGGGAGTTTCCGAAAAAGCCGCCGAACTCGACGCCGAAGGCATGGAACACCACGTCAGCCCGGAAACGCTGGCTGCTTTTGAGAAGCAACTGGCGCGCGGCTGACATTTTCCTGCGTTTTCCCCGGCGACGCTTCGCGGCTTTTCTTTTGCCCCGTTGTGTTCTAAATTCACCGGTTCGGTGAATTGAAAAATTCGCAACCATGGCAAAAGAATTCATCAAGATCGGCGGCGCGCGGCAGCACAACCTCAAGAACCTCACGCTGTCCATCCCGCGCG
>JAPLTZ010000182.1:9711-10411 GCA_026397895.1 Verrucomicrobiota bacterium
TGTCCATCCCGCGCGACAAGCTCGTCGTCGTCACCGGCCTGTCCGGCAGCGGCAAGTCGTCGCTCGCGTTCGACACGATCTACGCCGAGGGGCAGCGCAAATACGTCGAGTCGCTCTCGGCCTACGCGCGGCAGTTCCTCGACCAGATGCAGAAGCCGGACGTGGATTTCATCGAGGGCCTTTCGCCCGCCATCGCCATCGAACAACGCAGCTCCGGATCGAACCCGCGTTCGACCATCGCGACTACGACGGAAATCTACGACCACCTGCGCCTGCTTTACGCGCACATCGGCCAGCCGCATTGCCCGGAAACCGGCGTGCCCATCACGTCGCAATCCACGAGCGAGATCGTGGACAAAATCCTCGCGCTGCCGCCGAAGACGAAGGTGATGATTCTCGCGCCCGTCGTGCGCCGGCAGAAAGGCGAGTTCCGCGATGTGCTGGAGCGCCTCGCCCGCGACGGCTACGTCCGCGCCCGCGTGGACGGTGAATTGGTGGAACTCGGCGATACGACCACGCGTATCAAACTCGACAAAAAGAAATTTCACCACATCGAAGCCGTTGTGGACCGGTTGGTGATTGACGACAAAATCCGCGTGCGCCTCGGCGATTCCACCGAGACGGCGTTGCGTTTGGGCGACGGCGTCATCTTCACTCTGCATCAACTCGATGGGAGGGCCGGCATGTTGCCGGCCCAAAA
>JAPLTZ010000182.1:10419-26938 GCA_026397895.1 Verrucomicrobiota bacterium
GCTGCACTCCAACAAAATGTGTTCGCCCGCGACGGGCAAGAGCTACGAGCCGCCGGAGCCGAAACATTTTTCCTTCAACTCGCCGAGCGGCGCGTGTCCCGTCTGCCACGGCCTCGGGCAAAAGATGATTTTTGACGAACATCTCGTCGTGCCGAATCCCGACGAGCCGCTCGAAAGCGCCATCCAGCCGTGGCGACGCGCGGGCAAGCGGCTTATCATGTATTACAAGGCGATGCTGCGTTCCGTCGCGGCGCACGGCGGTGTAAGTTTGGAAACGCCGTGGAAAGATTTGCCGGCGGATTTCAAGAAGCTGCTGCTCGAAGGCTCGGGCGAGGTGGACGTGGAGTTCAAGTTTTGGCGCGGCGGCAAGCAAAGCTCCATCACGCGCCCGTTCGAGGGCCTACATGAGCCCGCAGTTCTGCGACGTGTGCAAAGGCAAGCGCCTCAAGCCGGAAATCCTCGCGGTGACGTTGGGCGGTGAAGGCGCGAGGGCGCAATTCAAAATTAAAAATTCAAAATTAAAAATTCCGGGGCTCTCCATCATGGACGTGTGCGGCTTGTCCATCGAACAGGCGGACGAATTTTTCGCCACGCTTCAGCTCACCGAGTTTCAGCAGAAGATCGCTGGCGAGGTCATCAAAGAAATCCGTGCGCGGCTCGGCTTCCTGAAAAACGTCGGCCTCGGCTACCTCACGCTGGACCGCGAGAGCGGCTCGCTTTCCGGCGGCGAGGCGCAGCGTATCCGGCTCGCCACGCAGATCGGCGCGGCGCTGGTCGGAGTGCTTTACGTCCTCGACGAGCCGAGCATCGGCCTGCATCAGCGCGACAACGACCGCTTGCTCCGCACGCTCGAAGGCTTGCGCGACATCGGCAACACCGTGCTCGTCGTGGAGCACGATGCCGACACCCTCCGCCACGCGGATTACATCCTCGACCTCGGGCCGGGCGCGGGCGTCCATGGTGGCGAACTCGTCGCGGCGGGCACGCTGGCGGAAGTTTTGGCGGTCAAACGCTCGCTCACCGCGCAATATCTCACCGGCGAACTGGAGATTGCTGTGCCGAAGAAACGCACGCCGCCGAATGAATCGCGCGGCTGGATCGAACTGCTCGGCGCAAAAGAAAACAATCTCCAGAACGTGGACCTGCGCATTCCCATCGGCACGGTGACGTGCATCACCGGCGTGAGCGGTTCGGGCAAATCCACGCTCGTGGACGACATTTTGCGCCGCGCACTATTCCGCAAATTTTACGGCTCAAAGGAGCGTCCCGGCGAACACCGCGAACTCAAAGGTTTCGAGGGTCTCGACAAAGTCATCGTCATTGACCAGACGCCGATTGGCCGCACGCCGCGCAGCAACGCCGCGACTTACACCGGCGTGTTCAACGAAATCCGCGACCTCTTCTCGCGCCTGCCCGCCGCGAAGGTGCGCGGTTATGGGCCGGGGCGGTTCAGTTTCAACGTCAAGGGCGGACGTTGCGAAAAATGCCAGGGCGACGGCCTCATTGAAATCGAGATGCACTTTCTGCCGGCGGTTTATGTGACGTGCGAGGAGTGCAACGGCAAGCGCTACAACCGCGAGACGCTGGAGATCGCCTACAAGGGCCGCAACATCGCCGACGTGCTGGCGATGACCGTGGACGAGGCGCTGGATTTTTTCCGCGCCGTGCCGAAGATTGAAAATGTCTGCCGCACGCTCGCGGAAGTCGGTTTGGGCTACATCGGTCTCGGCCAAGCGGCGACGACCTTGAGCGGCGGCGAGGCGCAACGCGTGAAGCTGGCGGCGGAACTTTGCCGCAAGGCGACCGGCCGCACGCTCTACATTCTCGACGAGCCGACGACGGGGCTGCATTTCCACGACGTGGCGAAGTTGCTGGAAGTTCTCTTCAAACTGCGTTCGTCCGGCAACACGCTCGTCATCATCGAGCACAACCTCGACGTGATCAAAACGGCGGACTGGATCGTGGACCTCGGCCCGGAAGGCGGCGGGGCGGGCGGGCGCATCGTGGCCGAAGGCACGCCGGAGCAGGTGGCGCAAAACGCGGCGAGCTACACGGGGCGGTATTTGAAGACGGTGTTGGGGTGAGTTTTGCCGACATGGCCCGGAAATAGCTTGGTTGTCAGGTGATTGAAGGAGGTTTGCCCCGGCAAGCACCGATGACCACCAATTTCACAATATTGTCACAGAAGCGGACAGTCGCGAAAGGGCGTTTTGTGCGGGGCGACGCCTTCACGCTGGTGGAAATCATGGTCGTGGTGGCTCTCATCGGACTGTTGGCCGCCCTTGCCACGTCGAATTATGTCCGGGCGCGCAACAGTGTCCAGCGCGCCACCTGCATCGAAAATCTCCGGCAGATCAGCTATTCCAAGCACCAGTGGGCGCTGGAAAACCGAAAGGTGGATGCAGACACGCCGTCATGGGGCGACCTCGGCACTTATCTTCGCGGTCACAGCTTTTCCAATTGTCCGGCGGGCGGCGCTTACATCATCAACCCCGCCAGCACCGAGCCGACGTGCAGCATCGCCGTCCATGTTGTGCCGGCGCCGTGAGCCGCCGCGCCGGCGGGCGGGCTGGCGTTAGGTTTTGACTTAGCTTCCGCCCGCAATTAAATTGCCCGCGCATGTCCGCCGCGGCAACCAGAGCAGCAACCGTCTCCAAAACCGAAATGACCAGCAACGATTCCCCCTTCGTGTGGAAGCAGATTGTCGGGCCGGCGGAGCCGTTTCTGGAGGCGGTGCATCAACGCTTGGCCTGCCAGATCAAGGAATTCGACCAGGGCGTCGAAGGCTACGCCGAATACGCCCTGACCGGTCAGGGCAAGCAACTTCGCCCGCTGCTTGTCGCGCTGGGCGCGAACGCCGCCGGCAAGCTCAACGACGACCATGTCACCGTGGCCGTCATCATCGAGATGGTGCATCTGGCCACGCTCGTCCATGACGACGTGATGGATGAGGCCGAGATTCGGCGCGGGCGGCGGACGCTTGCGGCGAACTGGGGCAACGAACTCGCCGTGCTGCTGGGCGACTGTCTCTTCGCGCACGCGCTGAAGTTGGCGGCGAGCTTTCCGACGCCGGAAATCTGCCGGGCGGTGGCGTCGGCGACGAACACGGTGTGTTCGGGCGAGATTTTGCAGACGCGGCTGCGCGGAAATTTCAATCTGACGATGGCGGAATACCACAAGGTTTTGGAGATGAAGACGGCGGAATTGTTTTCGCTGTCGTGCGATTTGGGCGCGTGCCTGGGCGGGGCAACGGGTTCACAGCGGGCGGCGTTGCGGGAATACGGCTATCGGCTCGGCACGGCCTACCAGATGTATGACGACTGCGTGGACATCTTCGGCTCGGAAGCGTCGTCGGGCAAGACGTTGGGCACGGATCTGATGAAGGGCAAGCTGACTTTGCCGGTGTTGCTGCTGCGCGAACGCGCGAGCGACGCGGAGCGCGCGAAGCTGGCGGCGCTCATCGCGGATTGGCAGCCGGAGAAATTCCCGCAATTGAACGCACTGCTGGCGTTGCACGGCATTCTCAAGGAGTCGCTGGACGCCATCGGGCGGCAGCTCGACGCGGCGCGGGCGGCGGTGAAGGGGGTCAAGACGGGCCACGCGGAGTTGACGCGGCTGGTGGATTTTTTGGCGCGCCAGACCGAAACCATTTCTGCGTAGCCCCGCCCGACGATGAGCGCCGAATCTTCCTGCCCGGAGTCCGCTCCGGAAATCCACGAGTCCGAACTGGTCAAGCGCGCCCGGCGCGGCGACCTCGGCGCTTACGACGAATTGGTGCGGCGGTATCAGGAGCGGGTTTA
Source organism: Verrucomicrobiota bacterium (assembly GCA_026397895.1). Lineage (GTDB taxonomy): Bacteria > Verrucomicrobiota > Verrucomicrobiia > Limisphaerales > JAFMIX01 > JAFMIX01. The sequence goes on from JAPLTZ010000182.1 coordinate 14,220, forward strand.
CGCCACGGTCTACCACATGACCTCGAATCACGAGGACGCGAACGACCTCGCACAGGAGGCGTTCATCAAGGCGTTCCAAGCGCTGAAATCTTTCAAGGGCGGGTCGAGTTTCTACACCTGGGTTTACCGCATCGCGGTGAACAAGACGCTGAATTTCCTCAAATCGCGCAAAAACCGCAGCCATTTCAGCCTGAACGACGTGGATTTCAACGCGGAGAACAACCCCGACCTCGTCGCGCTGATCTCGGAGAAGACGCCGCGGCGGGAGGCGGGCTTGACGGAGTTGCAGGAAAAATTGAACGAGGCGATGCAGCAGTTGTCGGAACAACATCGGCTCGTGGTGACCTTGCACGACGTGCAGGGGTTGCCCCACGAGGAGATTGCGAAAATCATGGATTGCAATGTGGGCACGGTGCGGTCGCGGCTGTTCTATGCGCGGCAGCAGTTGCAGGGATTTTTGGCGGACTACTTGAAATAGATTATGAGTGCGGAGCAGGAAAATTTTGAGGCGTTGCGGAAACTGCTGGCGTTGAAAAAACACGAGCAGCCGCCGCCCGGCTACTTCGACCAGTTCGCCAGCGAGGTGCGGTCGCGGCTGGCGGCGGGCGAGCATCGCCAGACGAATCTCTGGCGCGAACTCGGCGATGAAGCCTCGTGGTTGCAGCGGTTGTGGGCGGCGTTCGCGGACAAGCCGGCCTTGGCCGGGGCTTTCGGGATGGCGGTGTGCGCGCTGATGCTGTCGGGGATTTATCTCTCGCAAAAGCCCGAGCCGGTCGCCGATGCTGTGGTGGCGGAAGCCTGGCAGTTGCCCGCGCCGGCGGCGTCACAAATTTTGATGGCTTCCAGCACGAACCCGGTGCCGGCGGTGCCGGTCGGGGGGTCGCTGTTCGACCGCGTGGGGATTCCGCTGCAGACCGCGCCGGTCAATTTCCAGCCGCAAGGCCAGTGACCCGGCTGCCGGTCAGTCTTCGCGGACGAACACGATGGGCGTCCACTCGCCGGAGAGTTTCAACTGTCCCTTCTCGATCTTGCCGGTGAATTCCTTGCCGTCGTCAAAGGTGAAGGCGTATTTGCCGCCGGCTTCGGCCCAGTGTCCGGGCTTCTTCTCCAGGTTGGCGAGCATTTCGGGCTTGAGCACCATGCCGGGTTTGACGGGGACGACGTCCTTGAGGACGGTCTTGCGGCCGGGCGTGGCGAGAAGGACGGCCTTGTTGTAGGCGGCGAGCTGGAATTTGCGGAATTCTTTCAGCTTGAGCGCGCTTAAGTTCGGTTGGGCTTTCCGCAATTCGTTCGCCGTGGCGGTGATGTCGAACACCCAGTAGCCGAGCAGCGGCTCGTCGAACCGCTTCGACTCGCCGGTCTCGAGGTAGCCGCGCAAATCCTTCAGGTCGCCGCCGACAAGATTCCAGATGTCGCGGAGCAGGGCGGAGTTGTTCAGGATGGCCTGCGTTTTGGGATGGTTGAGCACTTCCAGCGCCGGCGACTGGCGGACGAGCATTTCGGAATAATCCCTGTCGTTGGCGAGGTCTTGGAATTCCGGCCGGTCTACCAGGTCGAGAAAAGCCGGGTAACGCGCCAGCCGCCCTTGGATGAGCGGGTTGTGGTAAATCAACCCGAGCAGGTCGGCGGTGTCGTAGTAAATCTGCGGCATCGGGTCAATGGCGCGCACCGCCTTGCCGAGGCCGGTGGCCACGACGTCCTGTCCCATGCGGTTGGCGAGGCGGAGCATTTTGGGGCTGCCTTCGCCCAGCGCCATCTGGGTGGTCGCGTAGCTCATGATGTAGAACACGAGCGAAATCAGCACGGTATAGACCAGCCCGTTCACGAGGCCGAGGCAGAGGCCGATGCGCTTGTTCATCCGCTCCCACAACGCGAGGCGCAGTTCGCCCGCCTTGTATTTGTAAAAGACTTCCACCTTCTTGTGCGCGGCCAGCCCGGCGACCTTGAATAGCGTCAGAACGATGATGAACGCCAGCATCGGCGCGAGCGCCCAGAGGAGCAGCGGATTCTGGACGCTGAACATCCCGCACAACGCCTTCACCACCGGCGCGGTCAGCTTGCTCAACGGCATGGCCAGCCAAGACGAAACGATCAGGCCCAGCAGCGAGGCGATGACGCGGATGGCGCCTTGGTTGTAACCGATGGCGGCCAGCAGGGCCATGAGCACGAGTGCGAGAATCCAGATTGTCATGGCTGGCAATGTAGCGCGCCGCCCTTAAAACGCACGCGGAAAAATGCCGGCGGCGGTCAGAAGGTGACGCCGAGCGAGGAGCGGATGCGGAGTTCGTTCTGGTCCACGTTTTCCGCCGGCTGGGTGTCGTAGAGATCCAGCACGGTGAGGTTGAGGGAAACATTCTGGAGCAGGAGGAATTTCAAACCGGCTTCAAATCGGGCATGGGATTGTTCAGCGCCGGCGAAGTATTCCAGCTTTTGGTCGAAGGTCAGGCGGCTGCTGAGCTGCCAGCGGAAATCCTCGGCGACGCGGGCGAAAAGATTGTCGTCCTCCGTGCCGTCGGTTTGCAGCCGGCGCAGGTAGTTGATGCCGGTGCTGATGTTGGCGTTGAAATTGGTGGTCTGCACGAGATGATGGCCGAGCCCGGGGCCGACCTCGTATTGCCGGTCAATTTTGCGGATCTGGTCATAGCCGCCGCGCGCGATGTTGTAGGTGTAGAAGCGCGGGGAGAGATCGAATTGAGTGTCCACGCCGGCATCCAGACGGTCGGACGAGCGATAACCGTCCGTCTCGCCGTATTCCAGGATGGCATCGGCACTGTTGCGGAAAGACTGCCGGGGATCGCGGTCGTAAGGCTTTTTGTAATCGAGCCGCATCCGACCGTAATATATCTGGTGACTCCGCAGCCCGTAGGCGAAATCCAAACCCACCTGGGCCTCGGCTTTCCAGCGCCGGGGTGTCTGGTTCGTTGCGGGCTGGGCGGCGGCCAGATGCAATGCGGTGGTGAGGTTGGTGGCGGCGGGCGCGGCGGACGATTGCGTGCGGGAAATGATCTGGGCTACCGGCACGGTCACGTTTCCGCCCCAGGCGGTGGCCAGCACCAGTCCTTCCGCATTGCTGGAAACAATGACCCCGGTGACGCGGTCGCCGTCGGGCAGGTGCAGCACGACGGTGGGATTGCTGCTGGCGCTGGCGGAAAACAGCAGCAGCGAACCGATGCCGCCGAGCGCCAGCCAGCCGGCCCGGCGTAAAAAATTCCAAGCGGGCGGGCAAGGATGGATTCTAGTCCGTTGCGGGTTGTCGCACGTTTGCATCGTCATTCGATGATTCTCGTTTACCATTTATTCACCAGTTCTTAAGTTTAGCCGGAAATTCTGAAATGAATCGAATGAAAAGATACGCCAAATGGTTTTTGATCGTCTTGGCGGCGGGGTTGTTGCTGATCCAGTTCCTGCCGGGCCACAGCCAGAACCCACCGGTCACGCCCGGACGCGATTTGATTGAGAGTGCCAATCCGCCGCCGCCGGTCGCCGCGCTGCTGCGCGCCGCGTGCTACGATTGCCACTCGCACGAAACCAAATGGCCGTGGTTCGACCGCGTCGCCCCGGTCTCGTGGTGGGTCGCCGGCCACATCAAGGACGGCCGCAAACACCTGAATTTCTCCGACTGGCCACCCGCCGACCCGTGCCGCGCGAAGAAGAAGCTCGGCCAGATCGCCGAGGAAGTGACCGAGGGCGGGATGCCGCTTCCCAGCTACACCTGGATGCATCCCGCCGCGCGCCTTTCCGCCGCCGACAAGAAACTCCTTGCCGACTGGGCCGAAGCCGAAGCTGCGAAAATCAATTCCGGCGATGCCGCTGACAAATAATTATGCTCCACCACGAACTCATCCCCGCCGCCGACAAAAACTCCCGCCGCCTCATGCTCATGCTCCACGGCCTCGGCGACAGCATCGAGGGCTACCGCTGGTGGCCGCAGGCGCTCGGCTTGCCGTGGCTGAATCACGTCCTCGTCAACGCCCCCGATGAATACTACGGCGGCGGCTCGTGGTTCGACTTCCCCGGCGACAGCCTCCCCGGCGTCCGGCGCAGCACGAAACTCCTGTTCGAGCTGCTCGACGATTTGCGCGCGCGCGGTTATCCCACCGAACAGACCGTGCTCGGCGGCTTCTCGCAAGGCTGCCTCATGGCCATCGAGGTCGCCCTGCGCTATCCGCACCGGCTCGCGGGCGTCGTCGGCATCAGCGGCCGCGTCAGCGACCCGGCGTTGCTGCTGCGCGAACTCTCGCCCGTCGCCAAGGAGCAACGCCTCCTCGTCACCCACGGCCCGCTCGACCCGGTGATTCCTTTCGCTGTCACGCGTCAGCAGATTCAACAGCTCCAAGCCGCCGGGCTGAACATCGAATGGCGCGAATTCATGAAGGATCACACCATCGCCGGCGAACCGGAGCTGGCCGTCATCCGCGAATTCATCCGCGCGCGGTTCGGCGGGTAGGGATGGCGCGCCGCGCCGTCCCCGTCGCCGAGCGCAGCGTCAGGCGACGGAACACTTCGGCTAAAACGCGATTTTCTCCGTTCGTTCCGCCCTTCGCTTCGCTGCGGGCGGGGACATCGCAGCGCGATGTCCCCTACCATCACTCGCAGACCTGATGCTGCGGCAGCAGGCGGATTTCCATGCGCTGGCCCGGCAGCCAGGTCTGCTCCGGGCGCGCCGGCGGGGCGGGCTGCCAGACACGCGCGGTGTCCACCACGCGGCGCATCTGCGCGAACCACCACTTGGCGCGGTGCAGCTTCTGCTGGCGATGCTGCGGCGCGAAGTCCGCGCGGCGGTCGCCGTTGAATCCCAGTTCCAATTGATCGGTTTGATTTGTGTTTGTCATGATTTGCCTTTCAGTTACGCGGGCAGTTTGGCAAAGGGGGTAGGACAACCGCCGTCCAACCCAAAAAATATTTTCGGGAGGTTTTGGAGCGGTTTTTGGGCAAAACCGGCCACCGGTGCGCGGGGATTCAACTTGCCATTGCGGGCGGCGGTTTCTAATTTCTAGGCATGAATGAGTCGGAATTGCCGCAGTATCTCGCCGTGCTGGTGTTGCTCGGCCTCGCCATCGTCGCGCCGTTCGGGATGATCCTGTTTTCCATGCTGCTCGGCCAGCGTGGCAGCCGCAGCAAAATCAAGGACACGGCCTACGAATGCGGCATGTTGCCCGTGGGCCCGGGCAACGCGCGGTTCTCGGTGAAGTTCTATCTCGTGGCGATGCTGTTCATCCTGTTCGATATCGAAGTCGTATTCATGTATCCGTGGGCGGTCGTTTACAAGACCCTGCTCGCCGACCCGGCCACGCGGAACCTCATATTTGGTTCGATGGTCAGCTTCCTCGGCATCCTGTTCGTCGGCTACATCTACGCGCTCAAAAAAGGCGCGTTCGACTGGAAGAGCTGATTTTCCGGAGGGACGAGCGCCGCGAGTCCCTTAATCCGGTGGAAACAAATAGTGGGACTCGCAGCGCTCGTCCCTCCGATTAACAACTCATGACCTCCATCAAATTCGGCACTTCCGGCTGGCGCGACATCATCGCGCGCGACTTCACCTTCGACAACGTCCGCCTCGTCTCGCAGGCCATCGCGGACTACCTGAAAGCAGAAAGCAGAAATCGGAAATCAGAAATCCACGGTCGCAAGCCTGTCCTGATTCTCGGCTGCGACGCGCGGTTTTTGGGCAAGGAGTTTTCGCTCGCCGCCGCCGAGGTGCTGGAAGCGAACGGCATCTGCTGCCTGCTGTGCAACCGCCCCACGCCCACGCCCGTCATCTCCCACACCATCCGCGTCAAGAAGGCCATCGGCGGCATCAACTTCACCGCCAGCCACAACCCCGCTGAGTATCAGGGGCTGAAATTCTCCACCTACAACGGCGCGCCCGCCACGCCCGACGTGACGAAGCAAATCGAGGCCAACATCGTCAAATTGCAGACCGCCAACTGGTCGCTGCCCAAGCCCGTCGTCATCGGCACCTACCAGTGCAAGACCATTGACCCGATGCCGGATTATTTCCGTGCGCTGAAAAAATTCGTCCGCTTCGACGTCATCAAGAAGGCGAAGATGAAGATTGCCGTGGAGCTGATGTATGGCACCGGTCGCGGCTACCTCGACACCTTGCTGGAAAACTGCGGCGCGCGCATCACCCGCTTCCACGACGAGACGAATCCGCTTTTCGGCGGGCATCACCCGCGGCAAGGCCCAGATGGGCCTCGGCCTCGACGGCGACGCCGACCGCTTCGGCATCGTGGACAAAGACGGCACCTGGCTCACGCCGAACCAGATTCTCGCGCTCACGTTGTATCACCTGAAAAAGAACCGCGGCTGGACGGGCGCGGTCGTCCGCACCGTGCCGACGAGCCATCAGGTGGACGCCATCGCCGGCCTGCTCGGCGTGAAGTTGCACGAGACGCCCGTCGGCTTCAAATACATCGGCGCGCTCATGGAGAGCGAGCCGGTCATCGTCGGCGGCGAAGAATCCGGCGGCTTGAGCGTGAAGGGCCACGTGCCGGAGAAGGACGGCATCCTCGCCTGCCTGCTCATGGCGGAACTCGTCGCCACGGAGCGGAAGTCGCTGGGCGAAATTTTGCGCGGGTTGGAAAAGCTCATCGGCGAATTCCACAGCGACCGCATCAACATCCCCATCCAGCCGGAGAGCAAGGACGCCATCATGGCCAAGCTGGGCGGCGGCTTGAAGCGCATCGGCAAATTCCCGGTGGAAAAATTCATCACGACCGACGGCTACAAATTCCTCCTGCCGAATCACGAGTGGGTGGCGTTCCGCGCGAGCGGCACCGAGCCGCTGTTCCGCTGCTACATCGAGGCGAAGTCCGTGGCGAACCTCAAGAAGCTGCGCACCGCCTGCCGCGAATTGCTGGCGGGTTGATTCTCGTTCGGAGAGGACAGGATTAACAGGATGATGCAGGATTTCTGGGGAACGGAATCCTGTTAATCCTGTCTTAAAGTTTACGGACTTTGCCGCGCGCGGAAGAAGAGTTGCTCCGCGTTCGTCGTGCTCAGGCCTTCCAGTTCCAGCCCGCCGTTGGTGAAGACCGGCGAGTTCGTCACCGGCAGCCAACTGTTGAAGTCGAGCGCGAGGTTGGTGCTGGAAACAAACTGGACGCGCCCCGCCTGCGCGGCTTCGAGCGGAACTTCGCCAACGCTTTCGAGGCGGAGGCGCAGGTTGCCGGCGGGCGATGTCACCGGCAGGAAATGCAGCGGCACGTCCGGCACGAACTTCACCTCGTCCACCCAGCCGCGATCCTGGCCGCTGCTCATGCTGGGGTCCTTCGCGTAACGCCATTTCAAAACCTGGCTGCCGGCGGGCAGATAAAATGTCCGCTGTTGCCAGCCGGGTTCGCCAGTGATGGCGGCTTGCACCACGCCGTTGGTGTGGAATTCCAAAAAGTCCCAACCCAGTTCCGACGACACCCGCCACCAGAACGTCAGCGTGCCCGGCCCGTTGGTGACGGTGGTCTGCAGCCAGCTTTCCTGCGAATTGCCGATGCCGCCGCTCTGGGCCGCCGCCAAACCGTCGTGCGAGACGCTGACCTCGCCGCTCCAGTTGCTGCCGCCGCCGGTGGCCCACGGCAGGTTCGGCGCGTTCAGCGCGGCGGGGAGCGTGATGTTTTGGATGACCGTGAGGATGGCGTTGGAGCTGAGGTCGCCGCCGAAGGCGTTGGTGGCGGCGAGCGCATACGCGCCGGAGTCGTTGGTGGTGACGCCGGCCAGCGTGAGCGTGGCGTTCGTGGCGGCGGGGAGGTTTGTGCCGTTGAATTTCCACTGGTAACCCATCGGCACGCTGCCGTCGGCGCCGCAGTTGAACCGCACGGTGTCGCCGGCGAGCGCGTTCTGGCTGGCGGGCTGGGCGATGGCGGGCGCGGCGGCGGCGCAGGAATTGTTCGTGCTCAGATCGCTCGCGGCGAAGCCGAAAGGCACGCCGTTGCCGGCGGAGAGGCCGACCAGACCGTTGCGATAGTTCACCGCGAGCCAGGTGATGCGGATGCGGCCATCGTAAAACATCTCGATCTGAAAATCGTTCGGCGCGGTGTCGCCATACACCGGCACGCCGGCGTAGGTGATGGCGATGCGGTCGGCGAGTTCCCGCTTGGTGATGCCGCCGCCGGCGTCGGGATTCCAGTCCTGCATCAGCCCGGCGACGCGCGAGTGGCTGAAAAAAACCGGGAAGGAATCGCCGATGAAGAAAGCGTTCGTCCGGTCGCTCGCGTCGAAGGTGAGGTAGCCGTTGCTGCAGACGAAGAAGGTGTTCGTGCGGTGCTGGTAGAGCGCGACGGTGTTCGTGCCGGCGAGCGTGACCGTGGCGAAGGAATCGTCCGTCAACCCCAGCGCGCTGCCGCCGGCCGGGTCGGTGGGGAAACTGCCGGCGGCCATGCGGCAGGCGGAATAGACATTTGCGCCGCCGACCGGCGTGAAGGTGATCGAGCTGTGGTCGAGGTCGAAGCTGTTGCCGGAAAAAAGTTCGGCGAAGAAATCGTCCGGCTGGCCGACGCTCAAGGTGAACTGGCGGTGTTGCACGTTGCCGCTCGTGGTGTTCGTGAAGAACAGCGTGGCGGGGTAAATCCCGGCGGCGAGATTCGTGGCGTCATCCGCGAGGCTTGCGGTGACGGTGGCGGTGACGCCGGTGGCGAGGTTGTCGCCGTTGGTGGAGACGACGAGCCAGTTGGTGCTGCTGCCGACGACCCAATCCAGCGCGGCCTCGCCGGTGTTGGTGAGGGTGAAGCTCCAGTTCGTGGCCGTGAACGGGCCGCCGACCGGGCCTTTGAGGGTGAAGTTGCCGGCGGGCGCGATGTGCAAATCATCCGGCACATCGAACGCCTCGACCACGCCGGTGGTGGTGCTGCTCGCAGGCGACGTGGCGCTGGCGCCCATGCCGCGCTTGGCGAACGCGGCCCAAAGTTCCGCCAGGTAGCATGAGCCAGTTGCCGTTCGTCCCGCCGTATTTGGCGATGAGGCGGGCGCGGGCTTCCCAGAGCGTGATGCACCAGACCTCGCCCTGGTTGTGGACTTCGTCCGCGTTGGCGGCGGAGAAGGGAAAGACGGGGCTGATGGGCACGCCGGAATGGGCGTTGGCCTGCGCGGGGTCAATGTCGCGGAACGTGAGCGGATTTTTCGCGAGGTCGGTCGAGTAGGGATAACGGCGGATGCCGAAATAATAATTCTGCGTCAGGCCGTAGAACAGAAGCGTCGCGTAACCGCCCTCGGTGTAAACGGCATTCGGGTCGTCGCCCGGCTCGCTCAACAGCGAGAGCGCGTAGAAGTCCGACCAGCCTTCGCCCATGCCGTCGGTCTGCAACGCGCTGATGCCCACGCCGCCGCCGACGCGGCGGTTGCTCAGGCCGTGCGTGTATTCGTGCAGGATGATTTCGGCATCGAGGTCGCCGTCGCGGTGGGGGCTGGGGCCGTTGAAGAGATACATCTGCATGCGCGGCGGCGTGCCGTCGCCGTAGGTAGTCATGTTGGCGTTGTTGAAGCCGCTGCCGTCCTGCGCGTCGGCCTGCACCGCGTCGCCGCCGGCGCCGCCGCGGGCGAAGTTGTCGCTTTGGAAATTTCCCGCCGCCTCGGTGAAGCCGAGTTCGTAAAGTTTGTCGTGCATGAAATTGCACCAGTAAAACAACTGCACCACGGCGGCGGCGCTGGAGTTGGTGGGGTCGGAGTCGAGGTCGAGCGGGAAGTCGAAGGTGCGGGCGGGCGAACCTTGCGGGCGCGGCAGGTCGGCCACGTCGTTGGCGTCGCGGTCGGTGTGGGCGTCCACGTTGTTGCCGAGCGTCTCGTTGCCGCCGTCGGGAATCCAGCCGGCGGGCGAGGCGTTCGTGTCCAGCGCCGGCAGCGTGACGGGCGTGCGGGCAATCGTCGGGGGCTGGGTGGAATCCGGCACGGGCCAGCCGGGCGAGAACGGCGAGGGGCTGTCGCTGGTGAAGACGTTGTAGGTGGCGGCGCTGATGGATTCGGTGAGGCAATGCCGCACGATGACCGCGCCGGTCTGCGCGTCCACGAGCAGGCGGAACGCGGCGTTTTGCGCGCGGCTGGTGAGCGTGACTTCCCAGCAGAGCGCGAGCTGCGTGGCGCTCAACGGCAGCCAGACGAGGCGCGCGGAGACTTCGCCGCGCAGCGCGGGCGCGGTGAAAATCTGTTTCTGCTCCGCGCCGCTCGCGCTTGCCGTGGCGGTGATGGTGTTTTCGGAAAGATTTTCGCCGAGATTTTTCGCGGCGCGGCTGATCGCCTGCGGCGCGGTGAGCGCGGGCAGCGCGGCGGCCATCGCGGCGGCGGCGGATGCGGGGACGAACTGGCTGGCGACGCTGACGAGTTCGCCGCGCTGGGTGACGTGGGCGACGAGGACGGCTTCAAAGATGTCGAGCCCGGCGGCTTGCTGCTGCCAGACGGTGGTGCGGAGGCCGCTGTGCGCCGCGGTGAAATCGCGGGTGACGGCGGCGGCTTCGAGGACTTCCGCGCCGTGGCCGTAGAGGGCGGTGTGTTCGTTGAGGAAATTTTTCAGCGCGTGGTGCGGGTCGGCGACGCCGGCGGCGAGGGATTTGGCGGAGATGTTTTTGCCGGGCACGTCCGCGCTGGTGAGGAAACCGTGGACGGCCTTGACGAGCCGGGGCGCGCCGGTGACGGGATGGCGGCTGACGTTGAGGCCGGGGGCGTCAACGGTCTGGGTGATGGCGGCGGGCGGGCGGTGGTCGAAATTCGGCGGCGGCGCGGCGGGCGGCGCGGCGAAGGTGTTGAGGGCGAGGAGTCCGAGCGCGGCGGCGAGCAAGCGGCGGCGGTTCAGGCGCGGGGTTGGCTTCGGGTGTCTCTGGCTCACGATTGCGCCGTAAACTAGCGCACAATGGCGGCGGTTGCACCTGATTTTTAATTAGCCGGGCGGGCGACCAGAGGGCGGAAATTGGCTGGCCGCAGCGGTGGTCGCCGGCGACGGTAAGGTTTGCAGTTGGGCGAGGGTGCGCTGGTAGGTTTCTTCGGGGGTGTCGGCGGTGGCGACGGTGATGAGGAGGTTGCGCCGGCGGTAGTATTCGATGAGCGGCTGGGTGCTGGCTTTGTAGGCGGCCATGCGGATGAGGATGGCTTCAGGCTGGTCGTCCTCGCGTTGGAAAAGTTTGCCGCCGCATTCGTCGCAGATGTTTTCCTCGCGCGGCGGCCGGTCGGTGACATGGAAGGTGGTCTTGCAGTCGGGACAGGTGCGGCGGCCGGCGAGGCGGGCGATGATTTTTTCGAGCGGCAGCTCGTAGTCAATGACGGCGTCGAGCTTGAGTTTGTTGTGTTCCAGCAGAATTCCGAGCGCGTCGGCCTGGGCGATGGTGCGGGGGAAGCCGTCGAGCAGAAAACCGCCGCGGCAGCGGAGGCAGCGTTCGCGTTCGCGGACGATGTTCAGCACGGTGGTGTCGGGGACGAGGTCGCCGTGGCGCATGAAGACGAGGGCGAGGGCGAGGGCGGGGCTGCGCTCGCGTTCGCCGGAACATTTGGCGGCGCGGAAAATATCGCCGGTGGAAAGGTGGCAGGTGCCGAGGCGGGCGCAGATGAGGTCGCCTTGTGTGCCCTTGCCGACGCCGGGCGCGCCGAGGAGGATGGGGCGGTAGATTTTCCGGGGCACGGCGGGCGGGATGGAGCACCGGGCGTCGCCCGCGTGGAGCCAGGAAGCACGATCGTTTTTGACGCTCATAAGAATCCCTTTCGGCAGACGTGTATAGTTTTAGAAAATCTATTGACTGTGCAAGGTAAATCAGCAGTCGGTTCAGCCGCGGTGGTCGGGGGCGGGCAACTGGCGGTTTGATTCGGGCGGCGGTTGGGTTAGTCTCTGGCCAATGTTGCGAAAGCAAAACCATTGGCGGCGGTGCGGCGCGGGAATTGTTTCCGCCGTGCTGCTGGCGTTCGCGCTGGCGTTGCGCGCGCAGACGAACGGCTTGGCGGAGATCAAGGCGCAGGCGGAAGCGGGCGAGGCGCAGGCGCAGTTCACGCTGGGGCAGATGTTCGCGCGCGGCGAGGGAGTGCCGCAGGATTGTGCGGCGGCGGAGAAATGGTATCGCGCGGCGGCGGAGCAGGGGTTGGCGCTGGCGCAATTTTACCTCGGCGGCCTGTATGACAACGGCCCGGAGGAGTTGCGCGACGCGGCGGCGGCGTTGAAATGGTATCGCAAGGCGGCGGACAAAGGCATCGCGCCGGCGCAGTGCGCGCTGGGCGTGATGTATGAGAACGGCGGCGGCGGCGCGACGAACGCGGCGGCGGCGGCGGTGTGGTTTCACAAGGCGGCGGAGAAAAATTTCGCGGAGGCGCAATACCGGCTGGGGTTGATCTATGAAAAGCCGGGCGGTGCGGCGGCGGATGGCGCGGAGGCGGTGAAGTGGTTCAAGCTCGCGGCGGAGCAGGGGCATGTGGACGCGCAATTCAAACTCGGCACGCTCTACTACGACGGGCGCGGCGTCACGCAGGATTACATCGTGGCCATCCGCTGGTTCCGCAAGGCGGCGGAGCAGGGCGCGGGCGGCGCGTATTTCAACCTCGGCCTGATGTGCAGCCTCGCGCAGGGCATGGCGGCGGACAATGCGGAGGCCTACAAGTGGCTCACGCTGGCGATGTGGAAGGGCAATCCGCGCGCGGCGGAAAACCGCGACGCGCTTTCGCAGGACATGAAGCCGGAGGAAATCGCCGCCGGCCGCGCGCGCGCCGTGGCGTGGGCCAAGGAAAAAAATCCCCCGCGCTGACCGCGCCCATTATTC
>JAPLTZ010000031.1 GCA_026397895.1 Verrucomicrobiota bacterium
ATATCACGGTGCGACGTGGTCGCCGGATTTGTATGAGCAATTCGCCAAACGGCGCGGCTACCGGCTGGAAGCGCATCGCACGGAACTGTTCGGCACGGCCACCAACGACGCCGCCCGCCGCGTGCGCGCTGATTTCCGGGAAACGCTTTCCGACCTCGTCCTCGAATCCATGACCCAGCCGTGGGTGGCGTGGTCGCACCGGCGCGGATTTCTCACGCGGAATCAGGCGCACGGCTCACCCGGAAACCTGCTCGACCTCTACGCCGCCGCCGACATCCCCGAGACCGAGATGTTCTCGAAGGACCGCGACATTCTGGTCAGCAAATTCGCCTCGTCCGCCGCGCACGTCGCCGGCCACCCGCTCGTCTCCGCCGAAACCGGCACCTGGGTGGCCGAGCATTTCACCGAGACGCTCGCCGACCTCAAGCGCAACGTGGACGACCTTTTCCTCGCGGGCGTCAACCACGTCTTCTACCACGGCACTTGCTATTCGCCCGACGAGGCGGGCTGGCCCGGCTGGCTGTTCTACGCCGCCACGCAGATGAATCCGCGCAACTCCATCTGGCACGATGCACCCGCCCTCAACGCCTACGTCCAACGCTGCCAGTCGCTGCTGCAAGCCGGTCGCCCGGACAACGAAGTGCTGCTCTACTGGCCCATCCACGACCTGTGGCAGCAACAAGAGCCGCTCGTCGCGGGCCTCACGGTGCATCACCGCGAATGGTTGCAGAACCAAAGCCTCGGCGGAGTCGCACGGCAACTTTGGGCGCGCGGCTGGGGCTACGATTACGTCTCCGACCGGCAGCTCGCCACCGCGAAAGCGCGCAGCGGCCAGATCGCCGTCGCGGGCGGGAACTACCGCGCCGTTGTCGTGCCCGCGTGCGAGCGGATGCCGGAGCAAACATTGCAAGCGCTGCTCGAACTCGCGCGCGGCGGCGGCACGGTTGTCTTTGAAACCAAACTACCGTCAGACGTGCCCGGCCTCGGCAACCTCGAAGACCGCCGCAAGTCCTTGCAGAAAATCCTGTCCCCGCTGGCAACGTCGCTGAAAAGCGAAGGCGCGCTGCGCCAGGCGAAGATCGGTCGCGGCACCGTGTTCGTCGGCGAGGTTGAAGCCGCGCTGCAAGCCATCGGCCTGCGCCGCGAAATGCTCACCGACAACAGCGGCTTCATGTTCGTGCGCCGCACGGACGGCGATGCCCGCTGCTATTACCTCCTGAACAAAAGCAAATCGGCCTTCAGCAACTGGCTGCCGCTCGCCGTCAGCGACAAAGCCGCCGCCCTGCTCGACCCCATGACCAGCCGCACCGGCGTGGCCGCCACGCGCGTCCGCGATGGCCGGCTGGAAGTGTTCCTTCAGCTCGATCCCGGCGAGGCAATTTTTATCCGCACGTCGAAAAAGCCGCCGGGGAAATTATCCGCCTGGAATTACGCCAAAGCCACGGGCGGGCCGACGGAACTTGCGGGCGAATGGAAGGTGAAGTTCATCCAAGGCGGGCCGGAGTTGCCGCCGGACTTAACCACGACGCGCCTCGCCTCCTGGACGGAACTCGGCGGCGAAGCGGCGCAGCGCTTCGCCGGCACCGCGCGCTACACGATCACGTTCGACGCGCCGGCGGCCGGAAACAAATTCCTGCTGATGCTTGGCGACGTAGCGCAGAGCACGCGGGTGCGGCTGAATGGGCGCGAGCTGGGGACGATTTTCATGCCGCCGTTCCAACTCCTGCTGGACGAGGTCAAGCCGCGCGGCAACGTGCTGGAAATCGAGGTCACTTCCGTGGCGGCAAACCGGATTCGCGACCTCGACCGGCGCGGGGTGAAGTGGAAAAACTTCCACGAAATCAATTTCGTCAACATCAACTACCAGCCGTTCGACGCCTCGCGATGATGCCGCCCTGCCCCACGCGCAGCGTGACCACGCCCTGCGAAACCTCGCGCAGCACTTGCAGCCGATTCCATCCCATCGCCTGCATCAACGCCACGGCGGTCGCGCCGCCCTCGGCGTTGATTTGCGCCACGGGCGTCTCGCGCAAAACCGCCGCGACTCCGGCCACCAGAAGTTCGGTCAGGCGGGCTGGCTCAACCTCTGTGACAGACTTTTCAATCGTCACGACCACGCGCCGCTGCCGCGCCAAGGCGGCGGTGATTTCCTTCGCCCACGCCGCCACCGATTCATCGGCTGGAGCAGTTCTCCGCAACACATCGTCTGGCATGGACAAAACCGGCCAGCCGCGCTGCCGGCATTCGCTCAAAAAATTCTGTGTGGAGGCCGACATGCTGCCGCAGACGAAAAGCGTCGGGCCATTCTCCAACACCGGCGCGGAAACCGGACGGACCTCGCCGCGCGCTTTCGGTTCCAGAATGGCCGCAAAAAATTCCGCCGCGCCAACAGGCAGAATCGTTGCATCCAATTTTCCCGCCCACGCC
>JAPLTZ010000312.1:0-2042 GCA_026397895.1 Verrucomicrobiota bacterium
ACAACAGCACCACGCACTCCACGCCGACCAAAGCTGATGGTTTCAACTTGGATGCCGTCGAAGTGACCATCTCCAAGGCTCTTGATGAAAGCGAATGGGCTTCTGGCTATATGGTTCAGCTCGTTTACGGCCAAGATGCATCGGGCCTCAGCATTAATTCCAGCAGAGACACCTCCTTCGATGCTTCCATCAAGCAGGCCTATGTCACGTTGCGCACCCCGGTGGGCAACGGCATTGACTGGAAAATCGGCGTGTGGGACACCATCCTCGGCTACGAAAGCTTCGACGCTGGCAACAATCCGAATTATACCCGTTCTTACGGTTATGGCATGGAGCCGACTACCTACACCGGTATTTTGGCTTCCTACAAGTTCTGCAACGTGGTCAGCGCTTCAGTTGGCGTTGCGAACACGTCTGATGGCGCCTCCCTTGGCAGCCGCACGAGCATTGATTCGCGCAAGGCCTATCTGGGTTCTTTGGCTTTGACTGCTCCTGAAAGCTGGGGTGTCTTGGCTGGTTCGACCCTCTATGGCGCTGTTGCTTATGGCGAGCGGTCCTCTGCTACTCCTGCTTATCACACGGTCAACTACTATGCTGGCGCTGTGGTGAATACTGGCATCAAGGGTCTGAAGGTTGGCGCCTCTTATGACTATGCCGGTGCTGATGCCAATTTTGGCACGGACACTGGTTGGCAGAACGCCATTGCGGTGTATGCCTCCTTCCAAGCCACTGATAAGTTGAGCCTGCACGCTCGTGGCGAGTATGCTTGGTCTGCGAGTGGCTGGTCCGATGTGGTTTCGGCAAACAGCAGCGCCTCGTCTGTTTATGCCCTTACCGGCACTGTCCAGTATGACCTCTGGAAGAACGTGCTCAGCCGCGCTGAAATCCGCTGGGATCATGCCAAGGACGGGGTGTTTGGTTCACTACAAGTTCTAATCTGATTTAGAACCTCATGCCCCTTCCGGCAAAACCGGAAGGGGTTTTTTGTTGTTCGTCTGGCTGCGATTGCGGGAATCACACCTTGGAATCGCACCTTGAATCAGTGGCGTGAATCTCCTATCGTGCTTGAGTTGGGTGGCGGGAAAATCAGCAATGCATCATAAAGAAAACAGTTGGGAAACTTTTGAGGACATGCGTCACGCTGCTGAGGTGGGCAATGCCTTGGCTCAGCGTTACCTCGGCATTTGCTATCAAACCGGACAAGGCCTGCCGCAGGACTATCAACGGGCGGTTCACTGGCTGCAGTTGGCTGCTGCGCAGGACGACGCTGCTGCCCAATGTTATCTGGGTTTCTGCTATCAGAACGGCCAAGGCGTGCCTCAGGAATTCGGGCAGGCCGCCAAATGGTTTCGCGAGGCTGCCGAGCACGGTGATCCCGCTGCCCAATTCAATCTTGGCATCTGCTACGAAACCGGCCAGGGCGTGCCGCAAAATTTTGCCGAGGCCTTCAAGTGGTATCGCGCTGCCGCAGAGTGCGGTGAGCCACAGGCGCAATTCAATCTCGGTGTTTATTACGAAGCCGGCCAAGTTGTGGAACGCGACTATGCCGAGGCCGTGAAGTGGTATGGCCTCGCCGCCGAGCAGGAATGCGCCCCCGCCCAATGCAACCTCGGCCTCTGTTACCAGACCGGTCACGGCGTGGATCAGAATGATGCCGAAGCCGTGCGCTGGTTCATCCGCGCCGCCAAGCAGGGCGACAAGACCGCCCAATACAACCTCGGCCTCCACTACGCCCGCACCGAAGCCGGCGCGGAGACGGACGAACTCTCCGCTGGTGAAGAAATCTGATTTCAGCAATCAGGTTCAACTCCGCGTTCTGCCATTTGCATCCTTTGCCTTCGCTCGCAGCTGAACTACACTCGCCCCGTGTTTGAACTCTTTAAAACCGACACCACCTCGCGCGCCCGCCTTGGCCGCCTGACCACCGCCCACGGCGTTGTGGAAACGCCCATCTTCATGCCCGTCGGCACGCAAGGCAGCGTCAAAGCCCTCGACCTCCGCGAACTGCACGAGACCCACACGCAGATTATTCTCGGCAACAC
>JAPLTZ010000312.1:2053-3662 GCA_026397895.1 Verrucomicrobiota bacterium
CGGCGGCTTCCAAGTTTTCAGCCTCGCCAAAATCCGCAAGGTCAAGGAACACGGCGTCGAATTCCGCTCCCACCTCGATGGCTCGAAATGCTTTCTCGGCCCGAAAGAAGCGATGGAAATCCAGCGCACGCTCGGCTCGGACATCGCGATGGTCTTTGACGAATGCCCGCCGCACGACGCGCCCGCCAAGGAACAACGGCTCGCCGTCGAACGCACCATCCGCTGGGCCAAGGAATGCCGCGAGCAACCGCGCGCTGACGGCCAGCTAGTCTTCGGCATCTGCCAGGGCGGCGTCAACCCCGCACTCCGCGAAGAGTGCGCCAAGGCCATCGTCCCGCTCAACTTCGACGGCTACGCCATCGGCGGCGTCAGCGTCGGCGAACCCGAGCCCGAGATGATGAAAGCCGTCGAACTCGCCGAGCCGCATCTGCCCGCGCACAAGCCCCGTTACGCCATGGGCCTCGGCACCCCCGCCCAACTCGTCGAGCTCGTCGCGCGCGGCGTGGACATGTTCGATTGCGTCCTGCCCACCCGCATCGCCCGCAACGGCACCGCCATGACCCGCACCGGCAACGTCAACATCAAGGCCGGCTTCAACAAGGCCGACTTCGGCCCCATCGAGGAAGGCTGCGAATGTTTTGCCTGCCGCCACCACACGCGCGCCTACTTGCGCCACTTGCTCAACGTGAACGAAATCCTCGGCCTGCGCATGTTAAGCGTCCACAACTCGCACATGATCATCAAAGTCATGACCGACATCCGCGCGCACCTCGCCGCCGGCACGTTCGGCGAATTCCGCCGCGAATTCATCGCCAACTACACGCCATCCAAAAAAGTCCTATCCGCCCGCGCTGCCGCTTTGCTGGAACGCTGAAAGCCTTTTGGCTTTCGCCCGCCGCCGCCAACTGCTACAAACCCCGCATGGCTGCACAATTGAAAATCGGATTCCTCGGCGCGGGCAAAATGGCCACCGCGCTCGCCCAAGGCTTCGTCAACGCCAAGCTCGTCAAGGCGGGGCAACTCCTCGCCGCCGACCCGTTTGATGCCGCGCGCAAACAGTTCACTACCACGACTGGCGCGAAAACTGCCGCCACCAACGCCGCCGTCGCGAAAACCGCCACCGTCATCATCCTCGCAACCAAGCCCGACCAAGTCGCCGCCGCGCTCGCGGAGATTTCCGGTGCGTTCACCAAGAATCACCTGCTCATCTCCATCGCTGCCGGTGTGACCCTCGCCAAACTTGAGGCCGCGCTGCCTGCCGGCGCGCGCGTCATCCGCGTGATGCCCAACACCCCCGCGCTCGTCGGCGCTGGCGCAGCCGGATTCGCGCTCGGAAAAAATGCCAGCGCCGCTGACGCCGAACTCGCAAAGAAACTTCTCTCCGCCGTCGGCCTCGCGTTCCAGGTGAAGGAATCGTTGCTCGACGCCGTGACCGGCTTGAGCGGCAGCGGCCCGGCCTACGTGTATCAATTCATCGAAGCCCTGAGCGATGGCGGCGTGGCGGCCGGCCTGCCGCGCTACATCGCGACCAAGCTTGCGGCGCAGACCGTCTTGGGCGGCGCGAAGATGGTGTTGGAAACCGGCCAGCATCCCGGCGCGCTCAAGGATC
>JAPLTZ010000451.1 GCA_026397895.1 Verrucomicrobiota bacterium
GCCTGGCTCTGGGTGGCGGTGGCGAAACTGGCTCGCGGGTTTGTGGTTGGCCCTAGTGCTGGTGGAGCACTGCGGCGCGGCAAAACCGGGGGATTATCTGATTGATGTGTGGTCGGGTGAAAACGGTCTGCCGAACAGCTCGGTGACGGCCATCGCGCAGACGCCGGACGGTTATCTTTGGGTGGGAACTTACAACGGGCTGGCGCGGTTCGACGGGGTGCGGTTCGTGAATTTCGATCCCTTCGGCACGCCGGAGCTGACGCACGCGCGGGTGCGGCGGTTGTTCGTGGATGCGGCGGGAACGCTGTGGGTGAACACGTTTGACGGCTCGCTGACGTCGTATCGCGACGGCAAGTTCACGCTGGAATGGAAAGGCGACGGCTCGGCGGATGCGTGGGTGACGGCGGTGTCGTTGCGGGCGAACCGGCTGCTGTTTCTGCTGCACACCGGGGAAATGATCACGCGCGGATCGGGGGCGGAGGGCGCGCCGCAATGGAAGCGACTGCAACCTCCGGGATTCAGTTCAGGCGAGGTGGCGGTCGAGGATCAGGCTGGAATGGTGTGGGGACGTGGGCGCGATCAGAAGTTGTGGCGGTTTGACGGGAAGCGCTTTGAAACTTTGCCGGCTGATTCCGGACTGCGGGGACAGGTCATCAATTGCATGACTGCGGACGCCGACGGGAGCGTCTGGATGGGGACGGACCAGGAAATGGCGCGTTGGGATGGCCGGCGGTTTGTCAGCCAGACGCCGACGAATGGCGAGCCGGTTTTGAATGTGGCGAACATCAGCATCGCGCGCGACGGCGACATGTGGGTGTTCGCGGAAAACCGGATGCGGAAGGCGCGCGGGCGGCAGTGGATAGCCGAACCGGAGGAGTGCCGTGGCATATTCACCGGGCGGCTGGAGCGGTTGGGCGTGCTGGAAGATCATGCCGGGGGCAACTGGATTTATCATTACGGCAAGGGGCTGTTCCATGTGCGGGCCGATGGCCGGACGCGGGCGGTGGCGGCGGAGGAAAATTTCCCCGGCGAGCGGGTGGACTGCTTTTTTGAGGATCGCGAGGGGAATTTGTGGGCGGGAGTGGATCGCGGCGGGCTGGTGCGGTTGCGGGAGCGGCGCTTCACAGTCTTGCTGCCGGGCAATGAGGTGGTCGCCAAGGCGGCGGTGACGGTGGCGGAAGATGTCCGGGGCGACATCTGGGCGGGGACATTCGGCGGCGGGCTTTACTGTTGGAGCCAAGGCGGGTGGAAAAATTATTCGTCCCCGAGCGGCACGCAGCGGGGTTTCGTGTTCAGCGTTTTTCCGGCGGAAGACGGCCGGCTGTGGGTGAGTGCGGGCGAGGAGGATTTGTATCTGTTTGCGGAGGGAAAATTTCAGCCGATCAATCCCCCGGTGCATGGCATCAAGTCGCTGTTGCTGGGGCGGGACGGGCGGCTGTGGATCGGCACCAAAAGCGGGCTGGTTTACTGGAAGGACGGCGTGTGGCATCAGATCCAATCCGAGGACGGCGTGGATCGCGTGGACATCCGCGCGCTGGCAGAGGACGCGCAAGGCCGGATTTGGGCGGGCGGCGGCAATGGCACTTTGTATTGCCTGACCACCAATGCGGCGACGCGCTTTCGGACCGAAGGCAGGTTCGCCTCGCAGCCAATCTGGTCTTTGCTGCCGGACAAGGAGGATGGCAGTTTGTGGGTGGGAACGTTCCGCGGCGGGTTGCTGAATTTCCGGGACGGGCGTTTTGTGCGTTATGCCAGCGAGCAGGGTTTGCCGGACAATGTCATCTGCCAGATTCTGGACGATGGGGAAGGCCAGCTTTGGATCGGATCGCAAAAAGGGATTATCCGGGCGGCCAAGTCAGAATTGAACGCCTTTGCCGAAGGCATAACGAAGTCCATCAACTGCACCAGCTACGGGCGCTTTGATGGTTTGCCTTCGCTCGAGTGTTCGGGGAATTACCAGCCGGCCTGCTGGCGCGCGCGCGACGGCCGCCTGTTGTTTGCCACTTTGAAAGGCGTGGTGTCCGTGCATCCGGAGGAAATTGCGCCGAACCGGCTGCCGCCGCCGGTCTTCATCGAGGAGGCGCTGGTGGACGGCGGGCC
>JAPLTZ010000091.1 GCA_026397895.1 Verrucomicrobiota bacterium
GAGGGCGGCATCTGCGAATTGTGCCTCATCTCCACGCCGCAGGATTTGCCCCGCTTCGAGCAACTGCTCGGCGACGGCAGCCAGTTTGGCCTCACCATCAGTTATCGCGAGCAGGCCAAGCCTGCGGGCATTGCCCAGGCGTTTTTGATCGCGGAATCCTTCATCGGCAAGGACGCGGTCACATTGATACTCGGCGACAACATTTTCTACGGCGGCGACACCTTTCAGCGCGCCTTCGCCGAATTCAAGTCCGGCGCGACGATTTTCGGCTACCACGTCAACGACCCGGAGCGATACGGCGTCGTGGAGTTTGACGCGAACGGCAAGGCGGTGTCCATCGAGGAAAAACCGAAACGGCCCAAGAGCAATTACGCCGTGCCTGGCCTCTACATCTACGACAACGACGTCGTCAAGATTGCCAAGGCGCTCCAGCCCTCCGCACGCGGCGAGCTGGAAATCACCGCCGTGAACGTGGCCTATCTCCAACGCGGCGACCTCCGCGTGCAGCGGCTGCCCCGCGGCTTTGCGTGGCTGGACGCGGGCACCAGCAGCAGTTTGCACGAGGCCAGCGCCTATGTGCAGACTATCGAGAAACGCGCCGGCGTGAAGATCGGCTGCCCGGAAGAAGCCGCGTTCCGCGCCGGCTTCCTCTCGCTGACGCAGCTTGAAGAACTCACCGGTAAAATGCCCAACTGCGAATACCGCGACTACCTCGTCAACGAAGTCGTCGCCGAAGCCAAACGTCTCCAGAACGAAAAATGATTCTCCTCCTCGGCGGCACCGGATACATCGGCCAGGCGTTCGCGCGCGAACTCAAGTTGCAGCCGTTCATCGCGTTCTCGCGCCGCGAACTGGACTACACGCGGTTTGACCTGCTGCTCGAATTTCTGAAGACGCAGCGACCTGAATTCGTCATCAACGCCGCCGGCTACACCGGCAAGCCGAACGTGGACGCCTGCGAAACCCACAAGGCCGACACGCTCCTGGGCAACTCGCTCTTTCCGCAAACCGTCGCCCACGCCTGTGCCGCCGCGAAAATCCCCTGGGGCCACGTTTCGTCCGGCTGCATCTACTCCGGCGCGAAAGTCATGGTTGCCGGACGGATGCACGCCGAGAAGGACCTGACCCGCCCCGAACTCCGCGCGCTCGTGAAAAAATCACCGCAGGCGATCCACGGCTACACAGAGAATGACACCCCGAATTTTTCCTTCCGCGACGGCCCGTGCAGTTTTTACAGCGGCACGAAGGCGCTCGGCGAGGAGGCGATTGCAGGCATCGGGCAGAGCTACATCTGGCGGCTGCGGATTCCATTCGACGAATTCGACAACGCGCGGAACTACCTGAGCAAGGTGCAGCGCTACTCCAAGGTCTATGACAACGTGAATTCCATTTCGCACCGCGCCGATTTTGTCCGCGCCTGCCTCGACCTCTGGAAGCTGCGCGCCCCGTTCGGCACCTACAACGTCACCAACCCCGGCTTCGTCACCACGCGCCACGTCGTGGAGCAGATTGAGGAATTCCTGAAGCCGCCGCGCAAGTTCGAGTTCTGGGCGAGCGACGAGGAGTTTTACAAGGTCGCCGCCAAAACCCCGCGCTCCAACTGCGTGATGGACACCACCAAGCTGTTGGCCGCCGGCGTGAAAATCCGCGGCGTGGAAGAAGCGCTCACCGACTCGCTGCGCAACTGGAAACCCGAAACCCAAAACTCGAAACCATGAACTTGTTGATCACCGGCGGCGCGGGCTTCATCGGCTCGAACCTCATCCAGCACATCATTGACGACGTGCGCATCGCCAGGCTCGTCAATCTAGACTGCCTCACCTACGCCGGGCATCTGGCAAACTTGGATAAAGTTGCCAAACATCCGAAATACATATTCGAAAAAGTGGACTTGCGCGACAAGGCGGCGACGTTGCGTGTCGTGGAGCAACATGGCATCACGCACGTCATGCACCTCGCGGCGGAATCGCACGTGGACCGCTCCATCACCGGGCCGGGCGATTTTATTCAGACGAACATCGTCGGCACGTTCAACCTGCTGGAAGCCTGCCGCGCCCATTGGGAAAAGCTGAAAGCTGAAAACGGAAAGCTGAAATGCCGCTTTCACCACGTCAGTACCGACGAAGTTTACGGCTCGCTCGGCGCGACCGGCCTCTTCACCGAGACCACGCCCTACGCGCCCAACTCGCCATATTCCGCCAGCAAGGCCTCCAGCGATTTCCTCGTCCGCGCCTATCACCACACCTACGGCCTCGACACCGTCATCACGAACTGCTCGAACAACTACGGCCCGTTCCAGTTCCCGGAGAAATTGATTCCTGTCATCATCCAAAACATTCTCGCGCGCAAACCACTGCCCGTTTACGGCGACGGCCTGAACGTCCGCGACTGGCTCTACGTCCGCGATCATGCGGAGGCTTTGTGGACGGTGTTGAATCAGGGCAGGGCGGGGGAAACCTACAACATCGGCGGGCACAACGAGTGGGCGAACATCAACATCGTGAAACTCATCTGCGACACGATTGACGAATTCAAGCCGGAACTCGGCGGTGATTCACGCAAGCTCATCACCTTCGTGCAAGACCGCCCCGGCCACGACCGCCGCTACGCGATTGACGCCTCCAAAATCCAGAAGGAACTCGGCTGGACGCCCGCGCACAAGTTCGAGCAGGGCATCCGCGAAACCATCCGCTGGTATCTCGACAATCAGGCGTGGGTGCAGACCGTTTTGAAAAAGTAGCAGCCGACGTAAGGAGGCTCTGAATTCAGATTTCAGAATGAGCCTCGTGACCTCGGCTGCTACAAGCTTATTTCTCCCCACCCGCCAGAATCGTCTGAAAATGTGGCGGCTGTTCCTCGCGCGCGACCACGCTGATTTCAATTTTCTTGAACCCGGCGGTTTCCAGCCAGCGATGCAAATCGCTTTCGGCAAAGCCCAGCCACTGGTCGCCGTAAAGCTCGCGCGCCTTGTCGAAGTTGTGCTTGAGCAAGTCCAGAATCATCACGCTGCCGTGCGGTTTGAGCAGCTTGTAGGCGGCGGCGAGCGTTGCGGCGGGATCGGCGGCATGGTGCAACGCCTGGCTCAGGATCACGAGGTCCACGCTGCCGGGCTCGACAGGAGGGTTCTGCAAATCGCCGAGCCGGAACTCCAGATTCTTCAGCCCGTTCTTCTTCGCCTTTGCCGCGCCGAACGCGACAATTTTTTCCGAGTTGTCCACGGCGATGACCTTCTTGCAGCGCCGCGCGAGCAGTTCGCTCAACAAACCTTCGCCCGCGCCGAGGTCGGCCACCACGATGGGCGGCAGAATCCGCAGCAGCAGATGCCCGAACGCCTCCCACGAACGCCCCGGCCCATAGACGCGGTCGAAGCGACCGGCCACCTGGTTGAAATAAACCTGCGCCTGCTCGTTGCGGCGGCCGAGGATGCGCTTGAGATTGATCTGGTCGCTGGCGTGTTCAGGCAATTCCTTCGCGCCGCGAATGGCGAGCTGGATGAACTCTCCCGCCACCGCATCAGCGTGCGGGTTGAGGCGGTAGAAGGAGCGCTTTCCCTCGCGCCGCGAGCGCACGAGGGCGCAATCCGCCAGCAGGCCCAGATGCGTCGAGATGCGCGACTGGCCGAGCCGCGTGATTTCCTGGAGTTCGTTCACGGAAAGCTCCTCCTTCTCCAGCAGCGCGACGATGCGCAGCCGCGTGGGATCGGAAAGGGCGCGAAGGGATTTGAGCGTGGAGGTCATTTTTTGGTGGGGCAGTTTTTATGGAAATTCCATTTGACGCGACTGAAAATATTTATATCATCCCATCTTGATACGTCAATATGTCATTGGCGACGACTGAAAACATTGCCCTGAATCATTATGAGCGACCGTTACATCTTTTCTTCCGAGTCCGTCGGCGAAGGCCATCCGGACAAAGTGGCCGATACGATTTCCGATGCCGTGCTGGACGCCTGCCTCGCGCAGGACAAGTTCAGCCGCGTCGCCTGCGAAACCTATGTGAAGTCCAACATCGCCATCATCGGCGGTGAAATCACCACCAAGGCCAAGCTCGACTTCGTGAAAATCGCCCGCGACGCCATCCGCGAAATCGGCTACGTCAACGACGACGACGTGTTCCATGCCGACAAGGTGTTCGTCAATGTCATCGTCACCCAGCAATCACCCGACATCGCGCAAGGCGTGGATGCCAAGAAGGCCAAGGGCAAGAAGACCGCCAAGCAGGGCGCGGGCGACCAGGGCCTCATGTTTGGTTACGCCTGCAACGAAACCCGCGAGCTGATGCCCGCGCCGATCATGTTCGCGCATCGCCTCGGCCGCGAGCTCACGCGCATCCGCAAGGCCGGCGGCGCGGCGTGGTTGCGTCCAGACGCGAAGTCGCAGGTCTCCGTCGTTTATGAAAACGACAAGCCCGTCGCCATCTCGAACGTCGTCATCTCCACGCAACACGCGGCGGATGTCAGCCATGCCGAGATTGAAAAATTCTGCATCGAGAAGGTCATCAAGAAAGTTCTGCCCGCCCGTCTACTCACCAACAAAACCGAGTTCCTCATCAACCCCACCGGTCGCTTCGTCGTCGGCGGGCCGCAGGGCGATACCGGTTTGACTGGACGCAAGATCATCGTGGACACCTATGGTGGCATGGGCCGTCACGGTGGTGGCGCGTTCTCTGGCAAAGACCCGACGAAGGTTGACCGTAGCGCCGCTTACATGGGTCGCTGGGTCGCGAAGAACATCGTGGCTGCCGGCCTCGCCTCGCGCTGCGAACTCCAGTTCGCCTACGCCATCGGCCATCCGAACCCGGTCAGCGTTCATGTCGAGACGTTTGGCACGAACACCGTGGCCAACAGCAAGATCATCCGCGCCGTCAACCGCGTGTTCAGCTTCCAGCCGTCCGACATCATTGACCAACTCAACCTGCGCCGCCCGATTTACGGCAAGACCACGAACTACGGCCACTTCGGCAAGAGCGACAAAGCCCTGACGTGGGCAACTACGGCCACTTCGGCAAGAGCGACAAAGCCCTGACGTGGGAAGCGACGGACAAAGTCGTCGCGCTCAAGAAAGCACTCTAAAATTTAACGAACAAAAATTATGGCAAAAATCAAATTATCTCCCTCCCGTCGCACGGTGCTGAAAGCCGCCGCGAAAAACGGCAGCGGCGCAAAGCAGGACTTCTTCGTCCGCGACCTCTCGCTCGCCGAGTGGGGGCGCAAGACCATCCAGGTTTCCGAGCACGAAATGCCCGGCCTCATGTCCATCCGCGCCAAATATGGCAAGCTGAAGCCGCTGAAAGGCGTGCGCATCACCGGCTCATTGCACATGACCATCGAGACGGCAATCCTCATCGAGACGCTCGTGGAACTTGGCGCGAATGTGCGTTGGGCGAGCTGCAATATCTTCTCCACGCAAGACCACGCCGCCGCCGCCATCGCGAAGGCCGGCACGCCGGTGTTCGCGTTCAAGGGTGAGACGCTCGAAGAATACTGGGATCTTACGCTCAAGGCGCTGACGTTCCCCGGCAACAAAGGCCCACAACTCATCGTCGATGACGGCGGCGACGCGACGTTGCTCATCCACAAAGGCTACGAGCTCGAAAACGGCGACAACTGGGTCAACACCCCCAGCGACAACCACGAAGTCTCCGTCATCAAGGCGCTGCTCAAGCGCGTCGCAAAAGAACGCCCCGGTTTCTGGCACACCGTCGTGGCCGATTGGAAAGGCGTTTCCGAAGAAACGACCACCGGCGTGCATCGCCTTTACCAGATGCTCGAACAGGGCAAGCTCCTCGTGCCCGCCATCAACGTCAACGACTCCGTCACCAAGTCCAAGTTTGACAACCTCTACGGCTGTCGCGAATCGCTCGCCGACGGCATCAAGCGTGCGACCGACGTGATGGTCGCGGGCAAGGTCGCCTGCGTCTGCGGTTACGGCGATGTCGGCAAAGGCTCGGCGCATTCGCTCCGCGGTTTCGGCGCGCGCGTCATTGTTACGGAAGTTGACCCCATCAACGCGCTGCAGGCCGCGATGGAAGGCTTTGAAGTCACCACCGTCGAGGACACGCTCGGCATCGCCGACCTCTACGTCACCACCACCGGCAACTGCGACATCCTCACTTTCGAACACATGGCGAAGATGAAAGACCAGGCCATCGTCTGCAACATCGGCCACTTCGACAACGAAATCCAAGTGGACCGCCTGAACAAGACCAAGGGCGTGAAGAAGCTCACCATCAAGCCGCAGGTGGACAAATACACCTTCGCCACCGGCAACAGCATCTACATGCTCGCCGAAGGCCGGCTCGTGAACCTCGGTTGCGCCACCGGCCATCCGAGCTTTGTGATGAGCAACAGCTTCACCAACCAGGTGCTCGCGCAGCTCGACCTGTGGCGGAACAAGGACACCGCGAAGATCGGTGTCTATCGCCTGCCCAAGAAGCTCGACGAAGAAGTCGCCCGCCTGCACCTCGAAAAGATCGGCGTGAAGCTGACCAAGCTGACCAAGAAACAGGCCGAATACCTTGGCGTGCCGGTCGAAGGCCCTTACAAGCCCGACCACTATCGCTACTGATTTCGGATTTCAAATTTCGAATTACAAACAAGGCGAACGGAGCAATCCGTTCGCCTTTTTGTTTCAACCCGAATGCCGTAGTCCAGACTCACACCGCTGTTGACCCGCCGGTTGTTTTTCAGCCCAGGATGATCTGCTCCAGCTTGAAGCCTTCGGTGGCGGTGTTGATCTGAATCCAGAGCGGCAGATGGTCGGAGAGTTGGAAGGTGAATTTCTCCTTCGTCAGGCCGCCGGGGAAAAGCTGCTTGATGCTTTTCTCGTCCACGAAGAAATCCAGACTGCCGCCCGCCTTCGTGAAGCTCTCCGGGTAGATCGGATGATGCAAAATCTGGTCGTAGCGTTTGTCTTTCTCCAGGTTCGTGCCGTGCGTGCCGAGCAAGGGCGTGGAGATTTTCAAGCCGTGCTTGGTGAGCGCCTTGAACAGCGCGTCGTCGCGGGAGGGGATGTTGAAGTCGCCCATCACGATAAGGTCCTTGTCCTCGGCGGTTTTCTCCACGCGCTTGGCCTCGATCCAGTCGGCGAGGCGGCCAATCTCCGCGGCGCGGGACTTCTCGCTGTCGCCCCAGCGGATATGCGTGGTCAGCACGATGAAATCAAAACTGCCCGCGCGGAACGACGCCATGTAGGGCGCGCGCCAGAACGAATCTTCGCTCAAATATTCCTCGCCCCTCTTCGTGCGGGGCGCGTTCGCCTCGGCGGCGAGGCCGTTGAAGGTTACGGCGCGTTTGTCGTAGATGAAGCCGAGGCGCTCGCGGTTGCCGCCGGCGTCGGGGATCATGTCGGAATACACGCAGCGCCACGTCGGGCCGAGGATTTGCAGCACGCGGCCGAGGTCGGTGAGGTCGTCGCGCAGTTCCACGATGCCGATGAGGTCGAACTGGCCGAGGATTTCCGCGAGGTAATGCACGGCGGCCTCGCTGCGCCGCGCCTTGCCGAACTCGCGGATGTTCCAGCTCGCGAGGTTCAGCGTCTCGTCGAGCTTGGAGGACGGGATTTTGGCGGCGGCGATGCGCTGCCGGAGCGCGAGCAGGCCGACGGCGATTTCCTTGGAGACTTTGCCGTGGTTCATGGGAAGTTCCGGGTTTCGGGTTTGTGACTCTCCGCCGACGCTAACAAAACTTGGCCCGGCGTCAACCGCCCGAGGCGCGTTTCCGCTGCAATTCCTTCAGCAGCTTCGCAAACGGCAGGGTGTTGATGACATCCGCCTTGGTCAGCCAGCCTTTGCGCGCGACGCCCGCGCCGAACCGCAGAAAACCCGCGTGGGCGTTGCGGTGCGCGTCGGGGTTGATGACGCATTTGACGCCCTTGCTTTTCGCGTAAGGCCAGAGCCGCCAGTCGAGGTCGAAGCGGCGCGGGTTGCAGTTGAATTCAATCCACGTCCCGGTTTCCGCGCAGGCGTCAATCACCGCCTCCTGGTTCACCGGATACGCCTCGCGCTCCAGCAGCAACCGCCCCGTCAGATGGCCGAGCATGTGGACGTATTTGTTTTCCGCCGCGCGGATGAGGCGCTTGGTGTTCTCAGCTTCGTTGTTCGCGGGCACGTGCAGGCTGGCAACGACCACGTCCAGTTCGGCGAGCAACTCGTCATCGAAGTCGAGGCGGTCCTTGAGGATGTCCACCTCGCTGCCGGTGAGCAGCCGGAACTCGCTGCCGTTGGCGGCGAATTGCTCGTTCAGCTTTTTGATTTCCGCGAGCTGGGCGCGGAGGCGTTTCGCGTCGAGACCGTTTGCTTGGAACGATGACTTCGAGTGGTCGGTGATGGCCCAATATTCGAGGCCAAGCTCCTCCATGTGGGCGGCGATTTCGGCGAGCGTGTGGTGGCCGTCGCTGGCGGTGGAGTGGTTGTGCAGTGCGCCGCGCAGGTCGGTCCACTCGACGAGGCGGGGCAGGGCGTTCTTTTCAGCGGCGGCAAATTCGCCGTGGTCTTCGCGCAGCTCCGGCGGGACGAACGCGAGGCCGAGTTCCGCGAAAATGTCCTCCTCCGTCCGGCACTTCACGAGCAGCTTTGCGTCGCGCGTCTCCTCCTTGGACTTGAACAGGCCGTATTCATTCAGCCGCAGGCCGCGGGCGATGGCGCGCTGGCGCATGACGATGTTGTGCTCCTTGCTGCCGGTGAAGTAGGCGAGGGCGAAGGGAAATTCCGCGTCGCTCACCACGCGCAGGTCGCACTGGATGCCGCCGGCGAGGATGACGCTGGCCTTGGTCTCGCCGCGCGCGGTGATTTTCTCGATGCCGGGCTGCGCGACAAAGTATTCAATCACGTCCGCCGGTTTCTTGGACGAGGCGAGCAGGTCAATGTCGCCGATGATTTCCTTCTGCCGCCGCAAACTGCCCGCCACGCTGCAACGGATGACTTCGGGGTGGTCGCGCAAACTTTCCAGGAGCGGTTCCGCCGCGCCGAGCGCGTGAAAGAGCAGGTGTTTGGTGGCGTATTGGCGGCGGCGGGCGATGCCTTCAATCAGGTTGGCCTGCGTCTTTTCGCCGAAGCCGGCGAGCGTGGCGACCTTGTCGGCGGCGCAGGCGGCTTCGAGCTTTTCCACGGAGTCCACGCCGAGGTTTTTCTGGAGCGCTTGGATTTTCTTCGGGCCGAGTCCGGAAATCTCCAGCATCGCGATGAGGCCGGGCGGGATGGAAGCCTTCAGCTCGTCGTAGTATTTCAATTTCCCCGTCGCGACCAGCTCGGTGATTTTCTGTTGGAGCGCGTCGCCGATGCCCTTGATTTCGCCGAGGCGGTTCTCGGCGACGACGGTGGCGAGCGGCTCGGCGAGGGTTTCGAGCGTGCGCGCGGCGTTGGCGTAGGCGCGGGTCTTGAACGGGTTTTCGCCCTTCAATTCCAGCAGCGTGCCGATGTCGGCCAAAATTTCCGCGACCTGATGCTTGTCCATGCGGGAAATATGAAGTCCGCCGCGCGGAGTTCAAAGCGCAAAGTCCGGCGGGCGCGGCGAAATGCGCCTTTATTTCGGCGGGCGGCGGGATTACCTTCAATCCGGTCGGGCTGGAATTGTATGAACAGGTCTGCCAAAAAGCGCGGGTTCACGTTGATCGAGCTGCTCGTGGTGATCGCCATCATCGCGGTTCTCGCGGGCCTGCTA
>JAPLTZ010000428.1 GCA_026397895.1 Verrucomicrobiota bacterium
GGCGTTGTCGCCGAGCAATTCGAGCGCCGCGCCGAGATTGTTCCACACGCCGGAATCTCCGGGAATCAGTTTCAGCGCCTGCTCGTAAGCCCCGCGCGCTTCCTCCAGCCGGTTCAGGGCGAACAATATGTTGCCGCGATGCTGCTGCGCGCCGGCGTTGCGCGCGTCGAGCGCGACGCTGCGATCAATGTCGGCGAGCGCGGCGGTGAAATTCCCTTTCTCATACCACGCGCTGGAGCGGAAGAAATAATCCTGCGCGAAGTTCGGCAGCTTCGCCCCGAACCAGTTCGGCAGCGAAACCGCCGCCATTACGCCCGCACCCGCGACGACGAGCGCCAGCCCGCGCCAGTCGCGGCGACGCAACATCGCCCACGCCACCACCGCGCCGCCGCCCGCGAGCACCGCGAGCGCGGGCCAGATGGGATAGCGGTAGCGGTCGCAGATGAAGAACGCGACGTTGCCCGCCGAGTAGAGCGCGACGTAGGCGAGCAGGATGAAACGCGTAGCCAGAAAAATTCCTGCTGAAGAAAGGCGAAGTCCTTGTTGTTTGGCACTTCCTTGTTCCAGAGCATCAGCCAGCTTTTCTTCGCCAGCAATTTCACCCACGCCGCCGGGTCAGATTTGATTTCAACGAGCGAGCGTTGCGTCCAGTAATCGGAGATGGCCTTGGGGTCGTTCGCCGGCGATCGGCCTTGGGCGCGCATGGCCGCGAAATATTCCTCGCGCGCCCAGACTTCCACGAGGTCCTCGTAACGCTCGTTGGCGACGGCGGTGGAGATTTTGTTGCTGCGCGACAAGTCGGAAAGCGCCGTGACGACGTCCGTGCCGAACATGCCGTCCGCGCCGTGGCGGTTGCCGAGATAGAAATTCACGCCGCCCGCGTTCGTGACGAGGTGGAACTTGTCCGCCTGTTTCAGATTGATGATGCCCCACGGAATCATCATCGCCAGCGCGCCGAGCAAGCCGAGCAGCGGCAGCAGCGCGGCGCGTTCGCGCGATTGCCACCAGCGCCACGCGGCGAACAGCGGATAGACCGCGAGGAAGACGAGGATGTTCGCCCGCGCCTGCGAAGCCAGCACGGTCATCGCGCCGCACGCCAGCCACAGCCACGCCGCGCGCGCGCCAGAAGTTTCCGCCGCGCGCAGGTGCAGCCACAGGCCGAGGAAAATCAGGAAGATGTAGCCCGGTTCGATGAGCAGTTCGCCCTCGAAGAACAGCGGCAGCGGCGCGAGCAGAAACAACGCCCCGCCCACGACACCCGCCAGCCGGTGGCGGAAAATCCGCGCGCCGAGCAGCGCCACGATCACGCCGGTGGCGATGCCGAGGAGGTGTTGCAGTAGCAGTGCGAGGTCCACGCCCCACGCGCCGCCGAGTTTGTAGCAGGCGGCGAGGAACAGCGGATACAGCAGCGGTCGGAAGCCGTGCAGCTCGTGCAGGTCTTCGCCGGCGATGAGCATCTTTGCGACGGTGTCGTAGTATTTCTGGTCGAGCGTCGGCACGCCGAACGACGGCGATTGCGCGTGCTCCACGAAGAAGGCGAGCCGCACGAACAGGCCGAGCACGACGAGGAACAGCAGCGCGCGCTTGAACGCGGATTCCGAAATGTCCGCGCCGAGAAAGGCGGCGGGCTGGTCGTGGGAAGCGGGTTGGTTCATCGCGGTGAAATTTTTCGTTGTCGCAGCCAGTCAACCACGCCGCCGCCGGCGATGGCCAACAAAATCACGGACGGCGCGATGACGGGCAGCGCGTAGCGCGGTCGCGCGAACGGCAGCCACGCCGTGACCATCGCGAACGCGATGACCCACCACAGCGCGATGAGCGGAAACGCCCCGCCCGCGCGGCGCGCGGCGAAGAGCAACCACGCCACCGCCGCGACGACGAGCGCGAAGGCGGCGGGATGGAACGCCGTCAGCGTGGCGATGGCGCGGAGGCGCTCGCCGGCGGAGCGGAGCGGCTTGCGTTTGGCGGGGATGCCCTTTTGCACTTCGAGGCTGCGCTGCTGGTCGGCGATGTTCGCCCGGACGCCGCGCACAGGATTGGGATAATTTCCCGGATTCGCCGCGACGAAGACGATGAGCGAGAGGACGAGCGCGGCGAAGAGGGCGAGCGCGGAATCCTTCGCTTCGGCGGCGCGGGTGCGAAAATATTTTCCGGCGAACACCAGCAGCAGCGCCGCGCTGAGGAAGCCGGTGACGACGGCGTTCATCTTCGAGCCGACGGCGAAGGCGAGGGCAAGTCCGGCGGCAGCGATGAGCAGCGCGCGGGTCAAAGCTGGGCGGGAACTGCGTTGCCAGACGCGGCGTTCGATGAGCGCGAAATACAGCACGGCGAGCAGCGAGAAGGCGATGGCGAGGATGTCCACGCCGACCTCGGTGTAGGCGGCGACGACCGCCGGGTGCAACGCGAATGCGGCGGCGGCGAGGAACGCGGCGAGCCGGTGCGTGTAGAGCGCAGCGAGCGCGAAGAGGAGGACGGTTGCCAGCATTCCGAACAGCAGCATGATGGCGCGCGCGGCGGTGATGAAGGCGGGCGGGTGCTCGAATTCGCCGCTGGTCAGGGCGCGGTCGCGCGTGGCGGGCGTCATGCGGTCGAGCACGGCTTGGCGCTCGGCTTGGTCGCGGGCGTCGCCCCAGGCGTTGGGGCGGTCTTTTGCGATGACGTAGAAGATGCCGAGCCAGTCGGCGTTGGTGACTTGCAACCCGGCGAGCCGCAGGCCCGCGCCGAGGAGGTATTTGCCGAGGACGGGATTTTCGCGGGCGGGCAGCAGTTGCCAGTCGGGGTTCGCCCAGTCGGCGCGGTTGAGCGCGAGGTGGAAGTAGTAGGTTTGCCCGACCCAATAAATTTCGTCCTCATCGAGCGGGTGTGCGCGGTTTTCGTAGGTTTGGAGGAATGGAATCGCGCAGAGCGCCAGCGCCGCGAGCAGCAGGAGGAATTTTCGGGCGGGGTTCGCGGCGGATTGCATGGCGCAAGTTTCTAGTGGAGCGGCGGAGCAATGTAAAGCGGCGTTCGCGGCGGGGAAATTGTGCCGGCCGATTGCAACCTTTCCCGGTCGCATAACGTCCTTGACCGGCGTGGCGTGGGACTTAATTTATTCGCCGCACATCGGCAAATCCAAACACAACCAACCTATCCCGTAAAATTTATGGCTCAAAGACCCCTGAATGTCGGACTCATCGGCGGCGGCAAAGGCGCGTTCATCGTGCAGCCGCACCAGAAGGCGATCCACTTCGACGGCACGCGGCGCGTCACCGCCGGCGCGCTGTTCCCCGACGCCAAAATTGCGCTCGAGGAGGCGGCGAACTGGCCTTACCCCATCCGCGGCTACGTTTCCTACGACGCGATGATTGCCGACCAGAAGCATCAGCCCGAGGAAAAGAAACTCGACTACGTCCTCATCGTCACGCCCAACCACGTCCATTTCGATCCCGCGATGAAGGCGCTCAAGGCGGGCATTCCTGTGTTCTGCGAAAAGCCGCTGTGCCTGAATCTCAAGGAAGCCAACGCCCTCGTGCAGACCGTGCGCGCGACGGGCGTGCCCTTCGGCCTCGCGCACACTTATCTCGGCCACTGGACG
>JAPLTZ010000139.1 GCA_026397895.1 Verrucomicrobiota bacterium
CGGTGGACATCCACAACAACACGAACACCTCGACGTTCACAGTGACGGTGGTGGACAATCAATTGCCCGTGATCAACACGCCGGCGAACATCACGGTGAACGCGGCGGCTGGTGCTTGCGGCAGCAACGTGACCTTCAGCGTGACCGCGACGGACAACTGCGGCACGAACAGCGTGACGAGCACGCCGGCGTCTGGCTCATCGTTCCCGGTCGGGACGACGACGGTGACGAACGTGGCGGTGGACATCCACAACAACACGAACACCTCGACGTTCACGGTGACGGTGGTGGACAACCAACCGCCGCTGTTCAACTGCCCGGCGACGGTCGTGCGGACGAATGATTTGGGCCAATGCGGGGCGACGTTCAGTCTGGCGCCGTTGGTGGCGACGGACAACTGCGGGAGCGTGACGGTGACGAGCAACGCGCCGGCGACGTTCGCAGTGGGCACGAACACGGTGACGTGGACGGTGGTGGACAGCCACGGAAACACTAACACGTGCAACCAGAGCGTGATCATCACGGATGTCCAGTTGCCCGCAATCAACACCCCGGCGAACATCACAGTGAACGCGGCGATGGGAAGCTGCGCGAGCAACGTGACCTTCACGGTGACGGCGACGGACAACTGTGGGACGAACTCTTTGACCAGCACGCCGGTCAGCGGCTCGTCGTTCCCGGTCGGCACGACGACGGTGACGAATGTGGTGACCGACATCCACGGTAACACGAACATCTCGACCTTCACGGTGAGGGTGGTGGATGCGGAAGCGCCGCTCATCGCCTGCCCGGCGGAGGTGCGGGTGTTGGCCAACTCCGGCTTCAACGCCACCAACGTGGTGTTGGGCGTGCCGCTGGTCAGCGACAACTGCGGCGTGCCCATCGTGACGAGCAACGCGCCGGCGGTTTACGGTTTCGGCACGAACATGGTGACGTGGACGGTGACGGACGGGCACGGGAACACGAACGTTTGCACGCAGAAGGTCGTGGTTTACACGACTTCGCCGGTGGCGGATGTGGCGGTGTTCGTGTATGGCCCGACGAACAGTGTCACGCAGGGCAACGCCATCAGCTACACCAACATTGTGATCAACTACGGCCCGGCCACCGCCACAAACGTGGTGCTGAAGGATCTGTTGCTGCCGACGAACGTGGTGTTCGTGAGCGCGTCCGGCGGCGGCGTGTTCTCCAACGCCTCGCACACCGTCACCTGGCCGAAGGTGCCGACGCTGGCGAATGGCGCGTCCACGAACTTCACGGTGACGGTCACGATCACGAACGTCATCGTCAGCAATCTCATCCTCACGAACATCGCCACGGCGACGAACAGCACGCTGGACCCAAATCTGACGAACAACACGGGCGTGCTGCCGGTCTCGCAGTGGAACGTGACGATCGTGCCGGTGCGGGTCGCGGCGCAGACGGGCACGCCGGTGTATAACCCGCAGATTTCGCTCTACGAGGAGAGCGTGACGGTGACCAATTTCGGTCAGGCGACGATCGTGGGCATGAGGCTGTATCCGGTCGGGCTGCGCGCGGGGAAGGAATCTCTGGTTTACGCGACCGGCACGAACGCCGGCCAGCCGTATGTGCAGTTCAACGCGCCGCTCGCCCCGAACAATTCCGTGACGTTCCAGGTGGAGATTTATTCCTCGGACAACCGGGTGCCGACGAACACCTTCCGGGTGGAGGTGGTGGTGGCCACGCCGGCGGTCGCCGTCAGCGGCAGCGATCTGGTGGTCCGCCGCATCTTCCTGGAGACCGTGCAGGGGGTGGAGCGGCCGGTGATCGAGTTTGATTCCGTGCCCGGACGGATCTACGCGGTGTTATACAGCGATGACAGCGGCGCGACGTGGAAGACGGCGGCGCCGTTCATCACGGCCACCACGACGGTGGTGCAGTGGGTGGATTCCGGGCCGCCCAAGACCGACATCCCGGCCACCGGCTTCCGGCTGTATCGGGTGGTGCGCTGGCAGTGATCACAACGCAGATGAAGAAGACTATGAAGATCAATAAATACATTTGTGCCTTGGGAGTCGTTTCGCTGGTGCCGCCGGCGGGGGCGGAACGGGCCGAGGACGGGGGTTTTCTGAACCAGGTCCGGGTGTCCACCCGCATCGGCCTGAACGTGAAGGCCCGGTTCGGCGCGCGCCAGCCGGCGAGTGGCGGCTACAATTTCATTGATGGCTACGTGCTGCCGGATTCCAAGGCGGCGGATGGCGGCTTGCCTTTCGCCTTCGATCCCACCGGCACCTATCCGGGCGGCATCACGCACAACTGGGGCTACGACAATTCCGCCCGGCAGAACGACGCGCTGAACCGCGAGATCCTGCTGACGACGCTGGCGGGCGGCGATCCGCTGGCGCAATCGGAAGACGCCGGCGCGCTGCCGGGGGTGGAGTTGAGCTACCAGCGGGAGTTGGGCACGCACGGGAAATGGCGTTACGGCGCGGAAGTGGCGTTGAATTTTTTCAACGTCTGCATGAACAGCAGCGTCAGCTACACGGGCGGCGCCGACCAGTATCGCTTTCCCTACACCTTCAACGGCGTCGTCGGCAACGTGCCGCCGGCGGTCTATCAGGGCACTTACAACATTGACTTCGGCGGCCCGAACTTCGACATCAGCGGCCTGCCGAGTTCCAGCAGCCCGGTGCCGGTCAGCATCGCCGGGCGGCACAAGTTTGATGCGGACATCTGGGGGCTGCGCGTCGGGCCGTATCTCTCGCACCCGCTGGGCAAGCACGCGGAGATCAGCTTCGTCGGCGGCTTTGCGGCGGCGCTGGTGGACGGTCGGGCCGAATGGAGCGAAACCTCCACCATCAACGGCGTCACCGACCCGGCGCAGGCCGGCGCGGGCCACGGCTGCGACGTGCTGTGGGGCTACTACGTCGGCGTGAATCTGGCGTGGCACGTTTCCGAGCGCTGGGACTTGAACGTCGGGGTGCAGTATCAGGACCTGGGGGTTTACCGCCAGAGCGCTGGCAGCCGCACGGCGGAGATTGACATGAGCGACGCCATCTACATCACGGCGGGCGTGAGCTACAAATTCTAGCACAGACCATCCCTCGGTCGGAGAATGAGTTCGCTCATTCTCCGATTTTTTGTGCCCGTTTCCGTGACGCTCGACAAACCCTGCCGCCGGGGTAGGTTGTAACCAAGATGAAAGGCGAGGTTGTTTATCTTTACGCGTTCGACGTGGCGAACGAAATCATCACCGCGCGGGTGGAGGAAATCCTTTCGGAAAAGCCGTTCCCGTTCGAGATCCGCATGGATCGCACGCTGCCCAAGGACATGCCGCTCTACAAACCGCTCGCCATTGAGCCGCGCCCGCTGGCGACGCGCTTCCGCGGCCAGCCGGTGCATCTGCTCATCCGCGTCTATGACGTGGGCGTGGTGACGGTGATGATGCGCGTGGCCTTCGAGGTCGCCGCGCTCGGCGAACTGCTGACGTTCCACAATCCCACGCTGGAAGACGGCCGCGCGCTGGACGTGGTGGCGCAGAAACTTTGCGCCGAGGTCTGCCAGAGCCTGGACGATCTGCTGATCGGCCCGACGGAATTTCCGCCGCCGCCGGAAGCCTACACGGTTTTCTGCCTCACCGAATTGCCCGGCGTCGCGGACGTGAACCGCTGGCTCGCCGACCAGCGCCGCGCGGTGGCGGGTCTGCTCACCGAGACGGCGGCGGAGCATTTGAGCGAGGCGCAGGTGGGCGAGGTCTTGCGCATCCAACGCTCGTTTGAAAACACCGATTTGGCGGTGATTGACTGGGACGCGGCGCTGGTCGTGGATTTGACCGGCTACGTGGACGACGTGCTCTATGCGCTGGAACTGGCGAACCTGCAGCTCGAGGAATTCCGCGTGATGGATCAGCGGCTGGATGCGTATCTTGACCGCGCTTACGAAGATTTGGATCGGAAACGGCTGCCAATGTTCGGTGCGGCCTCGATGCCGCTGCGGCACCTGCGCCGTTTCCGCGTGGACGTGGCGAAGCTCACCGACGAGGTCACGCACATCACGAAATTTTTCGGCGACTGGTATCTCGCCCGCGTCTATCTCGGCGCGCGCGACCGCTTCTATCTCGACCAGTGGCGCGCGAGCGTGGAGCAGCGGCTCGCGCAGGTGGACAAGCTCTACACCGTCGTCCACACCGAGGTGAACGAGAAGCGGATGCTCTGGCTGGAGATCATCATCGTGGTGTTCTTCGCAATTGATCTGTTGCTGCTGTTTTCGGGCGGACGTTGACATTGCAGCAGATTCCGCAACTTGACTCTCGCCCTGAAAACAGGTTGAGTGAGCCGATGAAAACCATGATTAAAACCGCGTCGCTGCTCGTGGCAGCGGCATTTCTCGCCACCGCCTGTTCCAAACAAGAATCCACTCCCGCTCCGGCCGCCAATCCTGCGCCCGCCCCCGCGCCGGTCATTGCGACTCCGCCGGTGGTGACGAATGCGCCCGCCGCGGCGGCGAAGACGGCGGGAATCCTGGCGCCGGAAGAAGCGCGCAAACACGTGGGCGAAGTCGCCGTCGTGAAGGGAAAGGTTTCCGGCGTGCACGTCTCCAAGAAGGGCGACGTATTCATCAACTTCGGCGCCAGTCACCCGAACTCGCCCTTTACCGCGGTCTGTTTCCAGGGCGTGATTCCGGCGGCGAAACTGCAGGCGCTCAACGGCCAGACCGTCGCCGTGCGCGGGAAAATCAAGGAATACAACGGCCAGGTTGAAATCATCCTCGAAACCGAGGATCAGATTCTGCCGTGATGCGCGGCGGTGGCCGTCACTTCGACCAAGGCGCGATGCTTTCGCCGCGCAAAACGTCCTTCAGGGTCTGCCGCTCGCGGACGAGGGCGGCTTTTTTGCCGCTCACCAGAACTTCCGCCGCCAGCGGGCGCGTGTTGTAGTTGTTTGCCATCACGAATCCGTAAGCGCCCGCGCTCAACAGCGCCAAGTGGTCACCTTCGCCCAGCTTTGGCAGGGGGCGATCCTTGCAGAAGTAATCGCTGGACTCGCAAATCGGCCCGACCACGTCGGACTTGATGGTCGCGCCGCCCTTGCGGGTGAGCGGGACGATCTGGTGGTAGGAATCGTAGAAGGCGGGGCGGATGAGGTCGTTCATCGCGGCGTCCACGATGAGAAAATTCTTTTTGCCCGTGCGCTTCACATATTCCACGCGCGTGACGAGGATGCCCGCGTTGCCGGAGATGAACCGGCCCGGCTCCATGAGGATTTTCAGGCCGAGCGGCTTCAGCAACGGCAGGACGCGGTCGGCGTATTTCTGCGGCGTGAGAATGTTTTTCCCCGCCGGCGTCTGCCACCAATCCGCCGCGCCGCTGGCGAGGGCGGGGTCGTAGATGATGCCCAGCCCGCCACCGACGCTGAAGAATTCCAGCGCGTATTTCGCGGCGAGCTTTTTCACCAGCGGTAAAACTTTTTTCACCGCCTGCGCGAACGGGGCGACGCTGGTGAGCTGCGAGCCGATGTGCATCTGCACGCCGCGCAGCCGGAGGTTTTTCAGTTTGCTGGCGCGGGTGTAGATGGCTTCGACCTGCTCGAAGGCGATGCCGAATTTGTTTTCGTAGGTGCCGGTGGTGATCTTGGCGTGGGTGTGGGCATCCACGTTCGGGTTCACGCGCAGCGCGACGGGCGCGATTTTTTTCAGGCGCGCGGCGACCTGGTTGATGCGTTGCAGCTCAGCCTCGCTCTCGACATTGAAGGAATAGACGCCGCGGCGCAGGGCGAACTCAATCTCCCCTTCGGTCTTGCCGACGCCGGCGAACACGCACTTGCGGGCGTCGCCGCCCGCCGCGATGACGCGCTGGAGTTCGCCGCCGCTGACGATGTCGAAGCCGCTGCCGAGATTGGCGAGCGTGCGCAGGACGGCGAG
>JAPLTZ010000211.1 GCA_026397895.1 Verrucomicrobiota bacterium
ATCCAGATGCTGCCGTCGGCTTCGCGGATGGAGAGGTTGCCGCCGGAGGTCGTCGTCATGCGGTAGCGGTAGATGCGTTCCATCGCC
Organism: Verrucomicrobiota bacterium; assembly: GCA_026397895.1. GTDB lineage: Bacteria > Verrucomicrobiota > Verrucomicrobiia > Limisphaerales > JAFMIX01 > JAFMIX01. Next base: position 88 of record JAPLTZ010000211.1, read on the forward strand.
TGCATGAGTTCGTCGCGCGGATGGATGAGATGGGCGTGGGTCGTCATGCGCGGAGTGTGCCGCGCACCACTTTCCGTTGCCAACAAAATTTCCAGAACGACCGGAAAGCAGCATCAGCGACAAAGACCATTTTGGACTGCGGTGGCAAAGCGCAGCGCCACACCGCTTTTGCACGCTCAAAACGCCCGCGAACTTTCCACCGCCTCGTCCGCCCAAAAAGCGGCGTGGCGCTGCGCTTTGCCACCGCAGTCCAAGACGCTTTCTGCAATTTGTTTGGTGCGGTTGACAAGATTGACTTTTCGGCGGGAGCGCGTTTACTGACCGGCAAATGTCGCCCCGCGAACCGCTCGACCTGAAACGCCTCAAAGTCCTCCCGCTCGCCCAGCGCGAGAGCCTGAGCCGCGTCGAAAAAATTCTCGTTGATCCCGCCGCCGCGCCCGCGCCGCTCGCGCCCGCGCAGGCGAAACTCGTCGCCGATTGCGCCGCCAAAATCCGCGCCGCCCGCTCGCGCGGTGCGAGCGTGATGCTCAACTACGGCGCGCATCTCGTGAAAAACGGCGCGCACCGCATCGTCAACGCCCTCGTCGCCGGCGGTTGGGTCACGCACCTCGCCACCAACGGCGCGGGCGTCATCCACGATTGGGAGCTCGCCTTCCTCGGCCGCACCGAGGAACGCGTCCGCCAGAACGTCGCCACCGGCACGTTCGGCACTTGGGACGAAACTGGGCGCAACATTCACTTGGCAATTCTCGCCGGTGCGCTGCGCAACGAAGGCTTCGGCGCAAGCATGGGCCGCTTCATTGTCGAGAACGGCACGATGCTGCCGACGACGGCGGAGCTGGAAAAACTTTTGCGCGACGAACCGGCCAATCCGCTTTCGCCCGCGCGCACGGAATTGCTGCTCGCGATGAAACAACATTCGTTGCCCGCCGGTCGCAGCAAAGTGAAACATCCGCACAGCGCCACGAGCATGATTGCCGAGGCGTTCCGGCGCGGCGTGCCGTTCACCGTGCATCCCGGCATTGGCTACGACATCATCAGTTGCCACCCCATGTTCAACGGCGCGGCGCTCGGGCGCGCGGCGGGGCTGGACTTCGCGCAATTCGGCGGCGCGGTGGAGGGCTTGGACGGCGGCGTGGTCATGAGCGTCGGCTCGGCCATCATGTCGCCGCAGGTGTTCGAGAAAAGTCTGAGCGCGGTGAACAACCTGCGCCTGCAAGCCGGGCGGCCCATCGTGACCGGCCACAGCCTCTACGTGGTGGACATCGCGGACGGCGGCGGCTGGGATTGGACGCACGGCGAGCCGCCCAAGGACAACCCCGCCTACTACCTGCGTTTCTGCAAAAGTTTCGCCCGCATGGGCGGCGCGATGAACTACGTCCAAGCCGACAACGTGGCGTTCCTGCAACATCTGCTGGCGGCGTTAACGCTTTGAGCGGCGTTCCGGTTTGGAGTGCGGCGACATGTCGCCGCTTTGGAACTGGGAGACATGTCTCCCAGTCGGAAAGCGCAGACATGTCTGCGCACTCCAAAGTTCCGGCTTGCCTCGTTAATCCATCGGAAACATCCTCGCCGCCATGAACTGGCCGCACGCGCCCAAGCATTGGTTGTTTGAGCCGGGCAACTACATGGTCACCGCCGGCACTTACCAGAAACTCCCGCACCTCCACACCCCGGCGCGGAAGGATTTCTTCCTCGAAACCCTGTTCACCTACGCGACGAAATTCGGCTGGTCGTTGCGCGCCTGGGCGGTGCTGGCGAACCATTATCATTTCATCGCCGCTTCACCCGCCGACCCGGCCACGCTGCGGAAATTCATCGGCAAGCTGCACATGAAAACCGCGCAAGAATTCAACCGGCAGGACGCCGCGCCGGGACGCAAGGTGTGGTTTCAATACTGGGACAGCCACCTGACCTTCGAGCGGTCGTATCTGGCGCGGCTGCACTACGTCCACTACAATCCCGCCAAACACGGCGTGGCCGATCTGGCGGAAAATTACAAGTGGTGTTCGGCGTCGTGGTTTGCGCGGAACGCCAGCCCGGCGTTTGTGGCCACCGTGAAAAGCTTCAAGACCGACAAACTGGAAGTGCCCGATGATTTTTGAGCTGAAATTTGGAACGAGCCTTGGAGTGCGCGGACATGTCCGCGCTTTGGGGGCGGCGAGACATGTCTCGCCGGGGAAAAAGCGGCGACATGTCGCCGCACTCCAAAGCGCGGGGCGCGCTGCCGGTTTGGAGTGCGGGGGGTTGACCCCGCTTTCCCACTGGGAGACATGTCTCCCAGTTCCAAAGCGCGGACGTGTCCGCGCACTCCAAATACTCGCGATGGTCGCGCTGCTTGGGCTCGAGGCGGGGACGGCGGGCGGGGCGAACTTCGCCGTGCCCTACTCGCCCACGGGCATCGCCTACGATGCCAGTTCCAATCGCGTCTGTGTCGCGAGCGGAAACAATGTTTACATCTACGACACCAACGGCGTGCAACAATCCTCCTTCAGCCCAGCCACCGGCATCTTCGACCTTGGCGGTGGGACGGGCGGGAATGTGTGGGTGGGGAATGGGACGAGCGTGGACAATCGCTATTACAACGGCAGCGGCATCGACGCTTTCTCCATTCCCTCCGACACGGTGGCGGTGGGGCGGGAGTTGGCGGTTGGGGGGACGAATTATGTGTTGTATGCGGTGAGCGGGGGGAACGTGGTGGCGCGGGCGCTCGCCCCGTCCGCCCCGAACGATGTGGTGCTACTGCCCACGCCCGCCGGCACGACGGGCGGGGATTGGGCGCTCCGCCCCGGCGGCTACGCCCTCGACCATGTCATCGTGGCGTTGGGCAACTTGACCACGGTAAACACTTTTTCCAGTGACGGCACAAACGGATTTCAGCTTTACCAGTCCTTCACCATCGAATCCTCAAAAGGTTCAGGCTACGATGTGTCGTTCGGCAATGATGAGATTTGGGTGGCTCAAGGATTGAATCCAATTTTGGGTAACGCCGTGACGTATCCCTTCGTGTTGCCCGCCGTGCCGGCGGCGGCGGTGAGTGTGGTGGGGACGAACGGGAGTGCGGCGGTGAGTTGGAGCGGGCGGTGGTTGGAGGCGAGCGCGGACCTGGCGCACTGGCAGGTGGTGAGCTCCGCGCCGCAGCCGTATCTGCCCCCGCTCACCAACCCCGCCACCTTCTTCCGCGCCGTCAAATGACTTTGGAGTGCGGCGACATGTCGCCGCTTTCCCACTGGGAGACATGTCTCCCAGTCCCAACCCGTCGCGCCGAAGCGAAGCGCAGGCGGAAGCGCGGACATGCCCGCGCACTCCAAAGGGGATGCCGCAGTCCAAATTTGCCTCACAACTTCTCAATCTCCGACCGGAGCGGCAGCAGGTCGTCATCGGCGCGAGCCATGGCTGACGAACCGGACGCCACGCCAAAGCCATTGACAGTGGCGAGAAAGCTGCCAAACGCCCGGCCAAAGCGTCCGCCAACCATTCCAAAGCAACCGACAGTCTGCCCAAAGTGACCGTCAGTCAGGAAAAAGCTGCCGCCAGTGTCGCAAAAGCAACCGCCAGTCACGCCAAAGCGGGTGACAGTGACAAAAAAGAAACCGCCAGCGTCACCAAAGCAGGCGGCAGCGTCGCCAAAGCGATTGGAAGTCTCGCCAAAGGAAGTTGCAGGCGCGTCAGAGCGGCGGCGACGTCAGAGCAGATGCCCCATCTTCTCGCGCTTGGTTTTGAGGTAGCGCGCGTTGTGGGGGTTCGGCTTCACGCGGATGGGCACCTGCTCGGTGATTTCCAGCCCGTAGCCCTCCAACCCGACGAGTTTCTTGGGGTTGTTGGTCAGCAGGCGGATTTTTTTCAGGCCGAGGTCCACGAGGATTTGCGCGCCGAGACCGTATTCGCGCAGGTCCATGTTGAAGCCGAGTTTCTCGTTCGCCTCCACG
>JAPLTZ010000438.1 GCA_026397895.1 Verrucomicrobiota bacterium
CAACTGGGTTTCGGCGCGCAGCATCGTCTGCAACTGCGAATTGATCAGTCCGTCGCGCTCGGCAATGCGTTTCTCGGCTTCGGCAAGTTCCTGCCGGCGCGCGGCGAAGGCGGCTTCGGTTTCGGCGCGGAGTCTGGCGGCGTCCTCGGTGGCGGCGAACTGGGCTTCGCGTTTGAGGTTTTCGGCTTCGCGCCGGGCGGCGGTCACGGCTTCGGCAACCTGACGCGCCTGCGCCGCCGCAGTTTGGCGGCGTTTCCAACCGGCGAAGAGAAACATCGCCGCCGCGCCGCACGCAAAGAGGAGGGCGCCGGAAATAATTTTTGCCAGCAAGGTCATTTCAAAACCGGGCGGGGCTGGCTGTCTGCCACCGCGTCGGCGTCAGGATGTGATTCAAACGGATGTCATGCGGCTCGACGGGAACGGCGGCCACGATCTGTTCATCGAAAGCCACGCCGCACATCGCGCCGCGCACGGATGCCAGCAGCCGGTCATAATACCCTTTGCCCCGACCGAGCCGCCCTCCATGCAGGTCGAAAGCTACACCCGGCACGAGCGCCAAGTCCAGCCGGTTTAAGGGCAGGATGGGGCAGGCGGCGGCGGGTTCGCGGATGCCGAAATGCCCCGCCACAAAATCGTTTTCCGGGTTCTGCACGAGGGCGGTGACGTAGTGTCGCGCCACCCGGTCGAAGCGCGGCAACGCCAGCGTCTTGCCCGCCGCCAGCGCCAGCGCGAGCAGCGGCCAGACATCCGGCTCGTCCGGCATGGGCGCAAACAGCAGCACCGTGCGCGCGGTCTGCCAGAGTTCCGTGGCCGACAGGCGGGCGCAGATTTGCGCCGACTCCACCGCGCGATGGCCGCGCGGCATGGCCTTGAGGCGGGCGTAGATTTCCTCGCGCAGGGCGGCTTTCGTTTCGGTGAAGGGCGTGCTCATGACGATGGCCGGGTTTCACCGCGCGTAGCGGCGGATGACCGGCTGCCACCACGCGGCGAGGCTGCCCGCCGGCCGCAACCACGCCTGCCGGTGCAGCCAGACCATCACGTCGGCGTCGGAGAGGACGAGCGCCTTTTCCGCCGCCGACAATTTGTCCGGGCCGTTCGCCAGCAGTTTGTCGGCGAGCGTCCGCACTTCCGGCGCGCCGACGCCGAGCTGGGCGAGCGCGGCGGCGTAGGCGGGGTTCAGTCGTTTTTCGCGCAGCAGCGAGACGTGGATGGCGTTGATGTAGGGGTCGAGCACGGCGGCGGCGAGGCCGGAGTTGACCGGCTTGGGCGCAAGCTCGCCCTTGATTTCGAGCATCGCCATGCGGTCGCGCAGCGTGATGATTTCCGCCGGCGGATTCGTTTCCTCCGGCGTGAGAAAAAGTCCCGCGTCGCGCGCGCGCGCGCCCCAGATGCTGCGGCTGGTCAGCACGCTCAACGGCACGGAAAGAATCATCCCCGCCACGACCGGCGCGAACCACCAGAACGCCGGCTCGTCGAACCAGAAAACCACGCCGCCCCAGACGAGGCCGATGAGCGTGTGGCCCCAGTGGCGGCGCACGGCGTAGCGCCATTCCGTGCCGTCGGCGGCGCGGTTCTGCGTGCCCCAGTTCACGCCCATGCCGAGCAGGCTGGTGA
>JAPLTZ010000229.1 GCA_026397895.1 Verrucomicrobiota bacterium
GACCGCTTTGGCTGGCGGCGCGCCAACGGAAAAATCCCGGCCGGTCAGCTATCGGAAGGGCGGCAAACGTCGGGCGCGATGACAGTGACTGCCGGCTTGACCAAGCGGGAATGAAGTGTGAGAGTGCAACCACTTCCTATGTTTGCCGCCAGCAATCCCGACTTGTTTGTCGCCCAAGTTACCATTGGCGGTCTGGCTTTGGTCGCGCTGTGGCGGTTTATCGTTTGGATTCGAGATGCGCCGCGAACGCCCGATCCGTGGGACGCCGAGTTCGAGCAGAAAATCCAGGACCCGGCGCTGCCGGAGACCTGCCATCATTGCTCGACGCCGCAACCGCCAGGCGCGTGGTTTTGCAGCCATTGCGGAAATGCGGTCGGCCCCTACAACAATCTGATGCCCTACCTTCATGTCTTTTCCGAAGGGGAAGTGCTCCGCAACGGCGTAACCGGACGTTTTCAAAACCGCTGGCTCATCGCGACCGGATTTTTTCTGATGACCCTCGGGGTCTATCCCTTATTTGCTCCGGTTTACCTGCTGCTCCTGCTCTCCCACCTGAAACGTTCGCACCGGAACGCGGCGGCCTCAGGAGACGAACCTCTCCCGTAATCCCGCGTTTCGTCACCACTGATTTTGAGACTTGCCAAGACTTCGCGTCGGGAGCAGTTCTGAAGCGTGACCAAGCCTGCGGAATCCAAGCTCACACCGTTGGCCGCCGCGCGGGCGCGGCGGGTGGCGCATCTGGCCGAAACGGAACGGCGGCGGATTTTGCACTGGGACATTCTGGGCCAGCGCGAAGTCCATCTTTATCCGCTGGCTGAAATCGCGGCTTCCGAAGAATTGTCGCGGTTCGCGGCGGAAATCTGGAACGAGCCGAAGATGCACGGCTATTTCGACCGCCAGCATCTGGTGAACCTCCGCAATTTTGTCGGCGAGGCGCGACACGGGTTCGCCACGCTTGCCAGCGGCGGCATTCTGGAAATCCTCGTCATCCCCACCATGCCGGACGAGGTGATGGGTTTTCACATCTTCACGGTGTTCGACCCGCTGGACGACGCGGACAAGGGCCGCTGCATCGGCTACACGATCTGGTCGCTGGAGAAGGGCGACGTGGGGTTCGGTCGCGCCGAGGCGGTGCGGATGGCGTTCGATATTTTTCCGCCGTTTCGCGAGGGGCGCTATCGCAAGGTGCCGTTCACGAACCACGAAGTTTACAACATCTCGCGGCGATTGCTCTACCGGTTCCGGCCGCGGCAGTTTCTCGTGGACGCCAAAACGCAGATCAGCCAGACGCGCACCGGCGACCGGCTGCACCGCATGATCTATTACCTGAAACGCGGCTACTACCCGCCCGACCGGAAAGCTTTGGCGGACGCCTGCCTGCTCCGGCTGGCACGGGAACAGCACATCGGCGAGCGTTCGGTGGAGCGGTTGCTGCGGCAGACGCACGCGGTGTTCTGGATTTATCCGGTGGAAAAATACGTCCAGCGCGCGCTGACGGAATTGACCACCGGCGGACACGTGAAGCCGGACTTCGCGGCAAAGTGAGCTTCGGCTGCCGGCTTAATTGCTTTTGGGCTCCCAGATGCGGTTGGTCTGCGCCTCGCAAAAGCCTTGGTTGGCGGGCTTCAGTTTCCAGATTTCAAGTTTCTTGATTGTCGTGGGCGCGCCCACGGTGAAAGCGGCCAGGTCGGGCCGGCCGAGGCCCAGCGCGGCGTCGGCGCGGTGCACACGGGCGGCGGGGCTGACGTCGTCCGCCCGCTCGAGGGACGCGAGCCCGGCCTCGCGCTCGCCGCGCATCTCGTGGCCCAC
>JAPLTZ010000474.1 GCA_026397895.1 Verrucomicrobiota bacterium
TGTTTAAGTGCGGAAGTGTTTGAGTGGGTAAGTCTGGCGGCTCATTGGTAAATAATTTAATTGGACAGTCGGAATTTTAATTATTTTTTCGCAGCGTAGTCACCCATCACACAATCCAAGTACAAGACTACGCTGAACGGGAGATAGAATGGTACACTGTTTCTTAAAAAAATGCAACAGAAGAAAAAAGATTTTCTCCGTTTCCTCCGTTGCTTTTTTTTATCTTGCAGACAGGTTATTACTTGTACACACTTCATATACTTACGCTCCCCCTTCTTTTTACAATTGCAGTTAATCTTCGTACTATCTGCCGTTTCATTTGTGCGGACTTAACTTAACTATCCAGTAATCCTCAATGCCATGATTTCCTGTTACATCGCCATCCTGTGATGAAGAGCGGCCTGTCAAAATGTAACCGCCATCCGATGTCAGCGAAGCGATACAATCATAATCTCCGGAAGTCCCTCCTAAAGATTTTTGCCATTGCATATTTCCGCTTTCGTTTAATTTAACTATCCAAAAATCTCCTCCCCCATGATTGCCTGTAACATCTCCGTCAGTTGAATAGGAATGACCAGCTAATAAATATCCACCATCAGAAGTTTGTAAAACCGAATGTAAATCCTCTGACCCAGTACCGCCAAAACATTTTTGCCATTGAATACTTCCAATGCTATCCGTTTTGATTACCCAATAATCATTTCCTCCATGGTTACCAGCCACAATACCATCATTCGAGTTGGTGTTCGCAGCAATAATATAGCCGCCATCAGTAGTTTGAATAACAGCGCTTGCGTTTTCATGGCCAGTTCCTCCAAAATATTTCTGCCACTGCATAGTTCCTTTATTATCAATTTTAATTATCCAACAGTCAAATCCCCATTGATGTCCAAATATATCACTCCCCCGGGATATGGAGGAACCTGCTAAAATATAACCACCATCCGAAGTTTGAATTACGGTTGAAGGAACATCTACATCTGCTCCTCCGTAAAATTTTTGCCACTGTTCGCCTCCCTTACTATTTAATTTAATCACCCAATAATCGGATGAACCGTTATTGCCATAGGCGGTGGAATATCCCACTATAATATATCCACCGTCCGAAGTTTGCCTTACACATTTAGCATCCTCTTCATAGTTGGTTCCAAAACATTTTTGCCATTTAATTTTGCCATTCCTGTTTAACTTGATTACCCAAAAATCAATATTTCCGCTATGGCCCCAGTGATAATCCGATACATCACCATTATCAGAATTTGTGCTGCCTGCAACTATAAATCCCCCGTCAGTAGTTTGCTGTATTGAGTTGGCCCTGTCTTCACCGGAACCACCATAGGATTTCTGCCATTTAATTTTACCGGATTTATTGAGCTTAACAACCCAGCAATCTCCATTGCCATGATTGCCGGTTACATCACCTTTTCTCTTTGAAAAAAAAAATCTGAATATACTTTTTCTCGCATTTGAATGTGACCAACCAGCTACTACATAGCCACCATCTGAAGTTTGCTGAATGGAAGTTGGCCAATCACCTTGTGTTCCTCCTATCGATTTTTGCCACTCAATAGTTGGTTGAGAAAACGACTTAATAGAAAAAGTAATTAATAAAACGACTAATATTTTTCTCATTGATTTTATTTTGTCAAACCTAATTTCTTGCAGACAGGTGCAAGTTAGCAGCCCCCAAATGGCAGATAACTCAAAAACTCTTGCACTTTCAGCACTTCCGCTAAATCTCCAGCTTCTGCATTTTGCCATACGGAATTTCGTTGATGAGTTTTTTAATCTCTTCTTCCTTTCCTGAAAGCCCGGCTTTGATCAAAGCCTTCTCCGGCCTGTCCACACGAAAATAAGCAAGCAGCGTAAACCGGTCGTCGCGCAACTGGATGTAATCCGGAATTTTTGCCGTGCCCTTTATTTTTAAGATGTACATCGTGAATGAGCGCGTAGTCCCGATTTTCATCGGGAGGACAGGTTCGACTGAATGATTACAGTGGCCCGCCTACGGCGACTTCTGAAATCATAGTCTCATAAAGAAAAACCCCCGGATTTCTCCGGAGGTTTCTTGTGAACAATATCGTGAACCGTTAAGGCAGCGTGATGTAAAAATCATGGCCACTGATGGTGACCTTTGCCTGGTTGTCACAACTATCCGGTGGGGATCCATATCCGTAATCCACATAACGGGTTGGCTTGCCACCTGGAGTGAACTCTAACTTTCCGCTTTCAATCCAATGGCAGCTTAATGCAATGTGCAA
>JAPLTZ010000322.1 GCA_026397895.1 Verrucomicrobiota bacterium
AACGGGATTTTCGCCTTCGCAAATTGCGCCGCTTCCTTCTCGAACGGATGATTCGCCTCGTAGCCCCAGTTCAACGCGATGAGGTTCGGAGCGCGGGTGTCCTCACCCGCAGCGGCCTCAAAGTCCACGAGCGCTGCGGCTGGGGACAGCCGCGCTCCGCCGCCTGAAGGCGACGTTCCAAATCTCGCCAACTCCGAAATCAGCTTCGGATATTTCAACACGATGTCGCCCCAGAACATCATGCGCTTGTCGCGCACGGAAACTTCGCGGTGAATCCGCTTCAGGAAGTCGAGATAGACTCGGCCCTTGCCGCGCCGCGCGCAAAGTTGCTTGCTCTGGCCGCGACCCAAATCCCACGTCTCGTCGCAGCCGACGTTGAAGAACTCGCTGGAAAAGTTCGGCAGCAACTCGTCGTAAAGCCCGCGCAGAAACGGCAGTGTGCCGGGATGATTCGGCGCGAGCGTGGTCGGGTGGCGGATGAAATCGCCCGCCGCGCTCGCGTAGGGCGCGGGGACTTCCGCGAGCTTCTTCAGCGGCGGATGCGCGAGGAATTCGCGCAGGTGGCCGAAGGAATTCTGGTTCGGCACGAGGTCAATGCCAAGTTCGCGGCAGCGCGCGTCCAGCGTGCGGATTTCGGCGGCGGTCAGCGCGCCCCAGCCGCGCCAGACGGGCTTGTATGTGCGGTAGGCGAACGTGTGCTCGGTGTAGAGTTGCAGTTCGTTGATCTTGAAATCGGCGAGCCGCTCGGCGAGATCGAGCAACGTCGCCAGCTTGGGCACGCGCCCGCGCGAGACATCGAGCATCACGCCGCGCCGCGCAAAGTCCGGCCAGTCGCGGATCTTGAGGCAGGGCAACCGCCGTCCATGTTCGCGAATAATCTGCCGCAACGTAGCCATCACGGCACGACGCCCACCGGCGTCGCGGAATGAAATCTCGATTCCGCTTTTGGAAAGCGTCAGCGCGTAGCCTTCGGGATGATTCGGCGCGGAGTCGCTGCGGACGATCTTGATTGCGGCTAGCGGTTTCTGCTTCGGCAGCGTGAACGTGCCACGAAGAATTTTCAGCGAGCGGGGATGTGGAAGCAGGTTCAAAGACGGGAACGATTGCGCTTAATTTTGGAAACGGATTTTGATTTGTAGGTCACGTTTTTTTCAGAAAGAACCATCGCCAACTGTTGCTCGTCTTCGCGTTCGATAGAGGCATACTCACCATTCATTAGGAGTTCCTCACCGACAAAATCTGGATACAACACTGCGAGCCGGGGGATGGAACGCCCGGCCAGCTTGAAATACTCCTCGTCCAACTCAACGCCGACGGAATCATAGCCAACAGCTTCGGCCGCGGCGATGGTCGAACCAGAACCCATGAACGGATCAAGCACGGTGCCTTCGCCGAGTGGAAGCAATGCGCGGACGATGACGCGCATGAAATGTTGCGGTTTCAGGCATGGATGATTGGAAATGGCTTCTTCACGGTCAGGCGTGCGCCCGCTCGGAATCGAATCAGGCAAAGGCTTGTCAACCGAGAGCCGGCGAAGTCCGCCGGTTCGCCACTTGCGAAGATTTTCCGCCACGGTTTTTTCTTCGATGGGTTTTCGAAACAGCATCCACGGTTCGTAAGCGCCTTTCGCCGTCACGCAGACTTCGGGAAATTCCCGCTCCGCATTTTTCGGCCTGTCACCACCGCGAAAGCTGAAATAAAGCCGCATGATTGCCGTTCGCACTTCGTAGCCCGCCTCGGCCATCGCGCTCTGGACAAGGTGTTGCAAAATTGGATGCCCGGCCACACACACATGAGCCCCTGGCACGAGCGCAGGCCACAGAACCTTGCCCCACTCGTGGAAGAAACGCCGCAGCTCCAGCTTTTGCGCGTCAGTCAAAACCGTAAAGCGCGGCAACGGATCGCGCTGGCTGCCGCCGATGGTCGGCGGCAGCCGCCACACGCCGCCGCGACCGGCACGAAGTTTGGCGACCTCTTTCCCCGTAAATTCCAAAACGCCGTAAGGCGGATCGGTGCAGACGGCATGGAGCGAGCGGGGCTTGCACTCGCGCAGCCAGTCGAAACAATCTGCATGGTGAATCTGATACATTTTTATCAACCGACAGGTTCAACTATAGGCGAAAGACAATCAAGTGCAAAACGTGTATCAACTATGGGCGAAATGGATACCAAAGTGACCATCGGGCGATATCTTCGCAAACTGCGCGAACAAAAGCAACTTACCCAAGAGCAGTTGGCCACGAAGACCGGCATCACTTACCAGCATCTCTCCGGCATGGAAAACGGTCGCGAGAATTTCACCATTGATATTATTGAATCTCTGGCTCGCGCATTGGCCTGCCCGTTGCCGCAATTTATCGCGGGCGCTTTTGCCCCAGAACCAACGGCATCGGGAATTACAGTGAATTGCGCTTACTTTCGTCCACAAGTTCCATTGCCGCCGGGCATGAAGACCCCTCATTTGGAAGCAGCGATGAACGCCACGCAAAGCATTGTGGCTCGCATCAACGCTAACTTGCTTGCCAGCGGAGCAAAACCACTGCCGGAATACATTCAAGGCAACAATTTCAGCGGGCTCGTCTCGAACGTCTTCTGTGACGCGTTAAATGATCATTCGCCTTACAAACACAACTCCCACCAAGCTTATCCCGACCTCATCAATCCGGCGGTAAAGAAGGATGGCAAGCCTGCCGGTTTGGAAGTGAAATCTACAATTCAAATAGGCAAGGGCGGCGAGAGCCACAACGGACACTCAGGCTGGCATCTCATCGCGTGTTTCAAAATCGAACCAAAAACTGGAAACGTCCGGTTCATTCATCTTATGTTCGCTGTGTTGAACGGACACAATCAACCCGAACCTGATTGGACTTACGTTGGCAGCAAAACCAACGCAACCACGGGTAGCCGCCGCACTGAAACCTACAACACAACACTTGCTGGCACGACAAAACTTCGTGATGGTTCTGTTTTTCTTGATCCAACGGCGATTGATTTCAAACGCTGGCGGCAGGGACGAAAGGGTGTGACTCCTCCTTATTCAATCTTCGCTAAGCCCTGAACTGTCTCGCCATCGCAATTATTTCTGCGCCGCAATCATCCCGCTGTTCCGCGCGAAGTTGAACAGCCCGCCCGCGTCCACCACGGGGCGCACATCGCCGAGCGGTTTGAATTTGTAAACCTTGCCTGTGGCCTTAACGGTCACGGTCGCGGCGTCGAGGTCAACGGTCACGACGTCGCCGGTCTTGAGCACGTCGCAGAGGCGGTCGGCGCATTCGCAGGGGTAGAGTTCGCCGGTGGCGACGCAGTTGCGGAAGAAGA
>JAPLTZ010000056.1 GCA_026397895.1 Verrucomicrobiota bacterium
GAAGCCGGTGACGATGACGGCGTCGCCGCGCATGAATTCCACCGCGTGCGCCGTCTCGCCGATGCTCACGTCGGCGGTGATGGCGTGGGAGCTGTGTTTCTTCTTCACGTCGGCCCAGACTTGCACGCGTTCCGCGCCAATCTGCCGGCGGAAGCGCAGCAGTTCCGCCGCTGAGGATTGGATGACACCCTCGTCGGCGACGTGCGCGAAGGCAAAACCTTCGGCGCGGATGAAGTCCAGCCCCGCCGCGTGCGCCACGGCGAGCGCGGCGGTGTTGGCGGCAGCGAGAATCTGTATGCCGCACGGCAACCGGCTCACGTCCTTCACCGCGCGGGCGATGATGGCCATGGCGGCGACAATCTCCGGCCCGACGCCGGCGCGCAGATACGGCGTGTCGTGCATGTTCTCCAGCATGAGGCCGTGGACGCCGGCGGCGCGGAAGATTTCCGCCTCGCGCACGGCTTGTTCCTCGATCTCGCGCAAGGTCAGCCGGCTCGCGGGCGTTCCCGGCAACGCGCCGAGGTGGATCATCGCGATGACGGGCTTGGCGGTTTTGAAGATCGGGTTGGGCGCGCTCATGGCTTGGGCGTGGGCGTGAATTCCTTCAGGTCGAGCCGGCCGGTGTTTTCGGAGGACGAGCCGCCGAGCATGGAATCGCCGTAGAACCGGCTGGTGATGCGGTAGTCGAACGATTGCGACTCGATGATGGGCTTGATGCGCGTGACGAGCAGGAGATTGCTCAAGTGGACGGTCACATCGTTCGTGACCGTGCCGAGGCGCGGCACGACGACGGTGGCAGCGCAGAGGCCTTTGCCGACGTAGAAGCCGTTGAGGTAGATTTTGTGGACGCCGCCGTTGAAGGTGACGGGTTCGGGGTTTTCGTTGCTCAACCGCAGCGTGAACGTGGCGGAGGTCTCCAGCACGGTGGCGTCCTGGAAGCGCACGTTGACGAGGCTGACGCTCGGGCCTTGGTGGAAACTGCAACCGGCGAGCAGCGTCGCGCCGGCGAGGAGGGCGAGGAATGTTTTCATGTGCGGGGATTAAACTGCGACTGGCGGGCGGTTTCAACCGGAATTATGTCTTTTACGGAAGTTTGGATGGGTAGGGACGCCGCGCTGCGGCGTCCCAGCCCGCAGCGAAGCGGAGGGCGGAACGAACGGGGTCACGCACCCGCTTTGGCCGATGCTTCCGCCGCCTGACGCTGCGCTCGGCGACGGGGACAGCGCAGCGCGCTGTCCCTACCCGCTGCTGCCTGCAACAGCATAATCCCGATTTCAACTGCTTTTCCGCAGGACGGTGTCGCGCTGCGCCCATTCGGGATTCGCGGCGGGGTAATCGAGGTTGTAATTCAGGCCGCGGCTTTCCGGGCGTTGCAGCGCGCTGGCGACGATGAGTTCGGCGACGGTGGCGATGTTGCGGAGTTCAAGGAGGTCGCTGTTCACGATGAAGTCCCAGTAGTATTCCTGGATTTCGAGCTGAAGGTTGGCGAGCCGCGCCTGCGCGCGCTGGAGGCGCTTGTTGGTGCGCACGATGCCGACGTAATCCCACATGAGCCGGCGGATCTCGTCCCAGTTGTGCGAGACAACGACCATCTCGTCGGGGTTGTGCGCGTCGCCGGATTGCCACGCGGGAATCTCGGGAGTGGGGAATGCGGAATGCGGAGTGCGGAATGCGGTTTCCGCGGCGCGGTGGGCGCAGACGATGGCTTCGAGGAGGGAGTTGCTGGCGAGCCGGTTCGCGCCGTGCAGGCCGGTGCAGGCGACTTCGCCGACGGCGTAGAGGCCGGCGATTTCCGTCTCGCCGTCCACGTTGGTGACGACGCCGCCGCACTGGTAGTGCGCGGCGGGGACGACGGGAATCGGCTCGCGCGTGATGTCCATGCCGTAGCCGAGGCAGGTCTGGTAGATGTTGGGAAAGCGTTCGATGATGAACTTGGCAGGCTTGTGCGTGATGTCGAGGAAGACACAGTCCGCGCCGCTCTTTTTCATCTCGGTGTCAATCGCGCGGGCGACGATGTCGCGCGGCGCGAGGGATTTCAGCGGATGATATTCGTCCATGAACTCGCGACCCTCGACGGTCTTGAGGACGCCGCCTTCGCCGCGCACGGCTTCGCTGACGAGAAACGACTTCGCCTTGGGATGGAACAGACACGTCGGGTGGAACTGGATGAATTCCATGTCCGCCACCGCCGCGCCGGCGCGATAGGCCATCGCCACGCCGTCGCCGGTCGCGATGTCGGGGTTGGTCGTGTAGAGGTAGACTTTGCCGCAACCGCCGGTGGCGAGCAGCGTGACGGGCGCGGCGAAGGTTTCGACGTTGCCGGATTTTTTGTCGAAGACGTAGGCGCCGAGGCAGCGGTTCGCGCCGACATAGCCGAGTTTTTGGCTGGTGATGAGGTCAATCGCGAGGTGGTTCTCGAAAATCTCGATGTTCGGCTGCTGCGCGATGGCGTTGAGCAGGGCGCGTTCGATTTCACGGCCGGTCACGTCTTTGGCGTGGAGGATGCGGCGCTTGGAATGGCCGCCTTCCTTGCCGAGATCGAGTTCGCGGCGACCGTTCGCGGGGTCGTCGCGCTCGGAGAAGTTCATGCCCAGCTCGATCAGCTCGGCGATGCGCGCGGGGCCTTCGGAGACGATCTGGCGGACGACGGCTTCGTTGCAGAGGCCGGCGCCGGCGGCAAGGGTGTCGCGGACGTGCAGCTCGAAGGAGTCTTCCTTGCTGGTGACGGCGGCGATGCCGCCCTGCGCGTAGTTGGTGTTGGACTCGGCGCGGTTCTTCTTGGTGACGATGGCCACGCGACCGCGCGGCGCGACCTTCAGCGCGTAGGAAAGCCCGGCGATGCCGGAAGTCGAATCGCTTCATCAGAATTGCGGTGAAAACAATGGCCGCGCCGGGGAACGTGCTACTCGATCCGCTTCAGCGTGACGAGCCAGGCACTGTCGGCGGGGGCGTTGCCGCCGAGGACGAGGATTTCGTTTTTGGGCAGCGGCTGGACGCCTTTCCAGATTTCCTTGCCGTTGCCGAAGAGGGTGACCTGCACCTTGTCGGCGGGAAGTTGCCGCACTTCCACGGCGCTCTTGTCGCTCAACTCGACTTTCTGCGGCGCGGCGGTGAGCCGAATGGGTTTGCGGTTCTCCTCGAAGAAATGCGTCCACTTGAGCGGCAGGCCGGCGAGCTTGCGGCGCACCTCGGCGTCCACCGGCTTGTGCTTCGGGTTCGGCGATTGGGCGGTGTTGCTGGCCCAGATGAGCTGGGCTTCGAGCCTCATTTCGGCGGCGCGGACGGCGGTGAGGCCGCTGACGAGGAGCAGCGCGGCGATGCAGCAGAGGGTTGGGAGTTTCATGTCAGTTGATTTTACCAGCGGTGTTTTCCTGCGCCAATCCGTTTTCCGCCGGATACGAAAGCCACACAAGCGTCGTGCCGGCCTCATAATCGCGGTAGGTGAAGGCGTCGCTGTCGGCCTGCGCGACCTCGATGCCGACGGGCGAGCGGGGATCGTAGCGGTTGATGACAACCAAAGCGGCGAGCAGCGCGGCAACAACGCCGGCTACGGGGAACAAGCGCCGCCAAAAGGAAAACACCGAATGCTGCGGGTCGGCGACGCGGGGCGCGGCTTCGCGGGCGATTTCGCGGGCAATCTTCGACCAGTAGAATTCCCGCGTCTCCGGCACGGTGATGCGCTTCTCGAAACCGGCGAGCGCGGCGCGGGTCTGCTTGAGTTCGCGGTGGAGCGCGGCGGCGTCCGCATCGCTGGCAATGAGCGAGCCGACTTCGCGCGCCTCGGCTTCCGGCAATTCGCCGTCGAGGAACGCCTGCAACTTGATGTGTAGTTCTTCGTTCATACCAAAAATCATTCCGCGTTTCTCAACTCCGCCAGCAGCGCCGCCAGCTTGCGGCGCGCGTAAAACAACCGCGACATCACCGTGCCGATGGAACACCCGACCGTCTTCGCGATCTCCTTGTATTCCATCTCCTGAAACTCGTGCAACACCAGCACCGTGCGGTGTTCGTCCGAGAGCTTGCCGAGTGCGGCGTCAATCTTCTGCCGCAACTCGCCGCGCTCCAGCCGCTCGGTCGGGTTCACCGTCACGACAGGCATTAGACGCTCGACGCCGCCGGCTTCTTCATTCAATTCCTCGATGGACTCGGCGCGCTGGCGTTTGTTCTTCCGCAACTGGTCGAGGCACACGTTGATCGTGATGCGCGTGATCCAGGTCGTGAACGTCGAGTCGCCCTGGAACTGTGCCAGCCGCTGCCACGCTTTGACCCACGCTTCCTGCGAAACATCCAGCGCCGCGTCCTCGCTGTGCATCATCGTGTAGCAGCGCGCGTAAATCTTGTCGCGATGCCGGGCCACCAGCTCCTCGAACGCCAGCATGTCGCCCTTTTGCGCGGCCTTCACCAACGCGGGGTCTTCCAGCGAGGAGTGATTGAGGTTGCTCGGCACGATGTTGGACGGGGGTTCGGGGCGGGTTATTCGAACGAGTTACAACTTCCCCTTCGTGCTGGGAATCTGCCCGGCGATGCGCGGGTCGCGCTGGCAGGCGAAGTCCGTCGCCCGCGCGAACGCCTTGAACAGTGCCTCCACGATGTGATGCGGCTCGTCGCCGTAAAGCAGCTCTAGGTGCAGGTTGCAGCGCGCCTCGTTGGTGAAGCCCTGGAAAAATTCCCGCGCCAGCCCGAATCGGAACGCGCTCGAAGCGTCCTGCGTGCGCTCGGACTTGGAGATTTTCTTCAGGCCGAACGCATTCAGCCCGCGCCAGACGAGGTAGGGCCGCCCGCTGAAATCAATCACGCAGCGCGCCAGACATTCGTCCATCGGCAGATAGGCCTCACCCATAAACGGATTCTTCGGATGAAACCCCGCGCCGTAGCGGCGGATGCCGCGCTTCTCGCCGAGCGCCAACGCGAACGCCTGTCCCAGCGCGATGCCGCAGTCCTCCACCGTGTGATGCGCGTCCACGGGCAGGTCGCCCTTGCACTTGAGTTTCAAATCCACCGTCGCGTGTTTGGCGAACAGCGTGAGCATGTGGTCGAAGAACGGGATGCCGGTGCGGATGGCGGATTTGCCCGTGCCGTCAAGGTTCAGTTCGAGGGCGATGCGGGTTTCGCCCGTGACGCGCTTGATGGTGGCGACGCGGTTTTTCATTGGCTGGATTAAAACGCTTTGCTGGGGAAAAACAAAGCGGAAAGCTCTGCTATTCTAGTTCGAACCCTACCGAGCGCTAATCAATATTGATGGGAATTCCAATTCCAATGCCGACACCTCCCCCGCTTGCTGGACGAATATTGGAAACCTGTTCCGAAATTCCTTCACAATAGTATGTCTGGTAAAAATCAGCGGCTATGGTCGCTGATGATTTAAGCGCACCCTGTTGAGCATTGCTTTTGAAAACAAGTGCAGCTTGATAATTTCCATCAATCCAAACAACAACCAGAGAACCATCAAATGCTGTTTCAGCAAAATCAGGCTTCCCAAGTGCATTTTTAATTTCCAGTAAGGATTTTCCTCGCAAGTCTCCCAATGACACGAGTTTTAATTGAAGATTTTTTGGTGGAGATAAGAAATAGACAATGGGGATTGCAACAATGAAAGCCACGACAAATATCCCAATAACAAATATAGTGGCTGCAGCTTCGGCACTCATATTCAGATTTGATTTTTTAATTTACGCGCAACGTTGTTTCTACAAACGAGCGCGGATTTTCTTTCGTAATCCGCGTTTTAAGTCTTCAATAAATCCGACGCTAAATTGTTGGTTTTTCCCATTTAATGCGCGAACTAAACCTTGCGCTGTATTAACAAGAACTGACACTGGATGTTTGCCGTTAACATCGCGGAATACAAGATACATTGATTCAGCGGAGGATAAATTGAACTTTGGTGGTTTTATTCCTCTGCTGAAATAAGTGTAAGCTTTACTCTTCTTCAGCGAAATATTCAGCTTCTCCTTGCCATAATTTCCCACACAGCAAGCAGTAGAATGGCCAATCCAGCCTGCATCTTCCATAGTAGAGCAGAGGGCGGCATAAGTGTATTGTTTTGGGAGCTTGCTGGATTTCATTACGATACCCCCTTAAATTTGGCGACGCGGTTTTTCATTGGCCGGATTAAACAATTTCTCCGCCGAAAAACAAAGCGCAATCATTTCGCGCCGGATTTCTGCGCGAGTTCCGCAATCTGTTTTTCGAGGGCGCGGCGTTCGTCTTCCCGTTCCGCAGGCAGGGCGGCGTGCAGTTGCCGGAGATGCTGAAGGGCGGCGGCAATATCGCCTTCTGCCTCGTCCAAGCGCGAGAGGGAGACAAGAATCTGCCGTTTCGCGGGCAGGTCGGGTTCGCCGGTGCGGGCTTCCTGCGCGGTCAGCTTGCGGGCGGCGAGCTGAAAGAAAGTTCGCGCATGGGCGTTGTCCTGAAAGTTCTCGCGATACAACCGGCCGAGTTCGCAAAGGATTTCGACGCTGTCGGGATTGGCGCGCTGGCCTTCGCGGAGAAAGGCTTCGGCGTCGTGCGGTCGTTTCATTTCGCCGCGCAACCAGAAGGCGGCGACGGTGTAGGTCTCCACGCGTTGCGGGTCGAGTTCGGCGGCGATGCGCAGCCAGGGGAGGATTTCGTTCGCGCCTGCGCCGGTCAGCTCGGTGTGCTTGGTGTTGAAAAAATTCCGCCCAAACGCCTCCACCCAATCGCGCGGTGGCTTGAGATATTCATGCTCGTGTTCCTCGTGGCCGGCGGGCGCATCCGAACCGGCCTGCTCGGAAATATGCACTTCGTTCGTGCGGCCCTGGTCGAAGATGGACGGGTAATAGCCGCTGTGAAAATACACGTCGGCCTTCACAAAGAAATGGTCGGCGAACATCCGCCGCGCATCGCCCATGACGATGTTCAGCAGGCTGCCGGAGCTGGCGCGGGACTGATTCCACGTCACAGCGCGCGGTTGCAACCACGTTGCCAGCGTGAAGCTGAGCGCCACTAGCAACGTCAGGATGAAACCGGGCGCGGGCATGGCGGTCAGGTGTTGAGGGCCTTGCGGCGGAACGCCACCCATGCCGCGAACAGGAAAAACACCGTGTAGATCAGCGCGTAGGCCGAGGCCGCCGCCACCGCCCACCACGCGATCAAGCCTTGGTCGTGCACGACGAGGTCGCGCACATCGAACCATTCCAGGTGCGGGATGAGGAAGTAAATCGTGTAGGTGACGGAACGCATCGGCTCGGCTTGTTCCAGCGCGACCTGGTTCAGATGGCCGCCGAGCAGCAGGATGCCGACGACCACGATGAGGAGGATGGTGGAGTTGGACGACGGCGCGGCGAAGACGATCGAGCCCAGCACCGCCATCGCGATGACCACGCCGAGGAACATCCATTGCAGCCACGCCGCCTGAAAATAATTCAGCAGCGGCCACGCGTGCTCGCGCGAGCCGCTCACCACGGCGAGAAAAACGTAGAACATTACCAGCGCCAGCCCGGTGGCGAGCCAGCAGCCGAGGAATTTTCCCGCGATGACCTGCCCGCGCGTGACCGGCTTGGCGAGCAGCGGGAAGATGGTGCGCTGCTCGCGTTCGGCGGGAATCTGTCGCGCGGCGGTCGTCACGGCGATGACCAGCGCGGAAATCCAGATGAGCAGGAGACAGAGTTCCTTGAGGTAGCGGACAATCTTGTCGTCGTTGAAAAAGTTCGCTGCGCCGGCCACGAGGATGATGAGCGCGCTCAACACGAACAGCACATAGAAATCCTTCCGCCGGTAAAGCTCCTTGACCGTGACGTTGGCGATGGCGAGGACGGAGTTCATTGGTGGAAGGCAAAAGGCAAAAGGCAAAAGGCAAAAGGCAAAAAGCGAAACCGCCACGGATTGGTCCGGTTTTTTGCCTTTTGCCTTTTTACTTTTGCCTTTCATGTAGCCTTTCATTTGTAGCCGATGATTTTCAGGAACGTCTGCTCCAGCGGGGCGTTGTATTTCTGCGTGAGGTCGCTGACGCTGCCTTCGGCCTTCAACTCGCCGCCGGCCAGAATCGCCACGCGGTCGCACACGGTTTCCACCTCGCCGAGTTCGTGCGACGAGAAGAAAACGGTTTTACCCTCGTTCTTCAGCCGCAAAATAATTTGACGCACCTGCATCCGTCCGATCGGGTCGAGGCCGCTGGTCGGTTCGTCGAGGATAAGCAGGTCGGGATTGTTGATGAGCGCCTGCGCCAGGCCGACGCGCTGCTGCATGCCCTTCGAATAGGTCTTGATCTGGCGTTTCCGCGCGTGGTCGAGTTCGACGAGTTTCAAGACGGCGTCAATGCACGACTCGATTTCGCTTTTGGCAATTCCGAAAATTTTCGCGTAGAACCGCAGAATCTCCTCCGCCGTGAGAAACTTGTAGTAATAGGTCAGCTCCGGCAGGTAGCCGATGCGCTGGCGGGCGATGGGCTGGCGCACA
The DNA here is from genome assembly GCA_026397895.1 of Verrucomicrobiota bacterium. Lineage (GTDB taxonomy): Bacteria > Verrucomicrobiota > Verrucomicrobiia > Limisphaerales > JAFMIX01 > JAFMIX01. The sequence continues at coordinate 8,419 of JAPLTZ010000056.1, forward strand.
TCTACACCGAAGAGTTGCGCCGTGCCGCTCGTGGCGTTCACGAAGCCGAGCAGCACGTTCATCGTGGTGGTCTTGCCCGCGCCATTCGGGCCGAGGAAGCCGAAGACCTCGCCGGCGTTGACGGTGAGATTCAGCCCCTGCAACGCGACCTTGGGAACTGCCCCGCCGTATTCCGCGCGCAGGTTTTCAATTTTTACAATCGCATCCATTCGGCTTTCGGGATGGCAGTCTAAAACCCGCCGCCCGCTTGGCGAGCGAATTTTCCGGCGTGACCGCGCGGAAGCTTCCCGTCATATTCCCAGAGTGACGACCACCGAAGCCATCCGCTTGCTCGAAAAATTCCGCGCCGGCGGCGCGACCCGCGACCACGTCCTGCGCGCGTTCCAAGCCGCGCCGACCGCCGACCTCGGCTTCGCGCAGGTGGACACCCACCGCGCGCTCCGCAAAGGTTTTCCCGAAGTCATCTTCGGCGCGGGCAAAACGCCGGAACAGGTCGCCAAGATCGCCGCCAAGCTGATTGACCACGGCCAGCGCGTGCTCGCCACGCGCGTCGGGCCGGAACATTTCCGCGCCGTGCGCAAAAAATTCAAGCACGCCGTCCACCACGAACTCGCCCGCTGCATCACCATCGAGAAAACTCCGTTGCCCAAGCGCGCCGGCAACATCGGCGTCATCTGCGCCGGCACTAGCGATCTGCCCGTGGCCGAAGAAGCCGCCGTCACCGCCGAAATCATGGGCAACACCGTCGTCCGCATCCACGACGCGGGCGTGGCCGGATTGCACCGTCTGCTGGCGCGGATGGAAACTTTGCAGAAGGCCAACGTCCTCGTCGTGGTCGCGGGCATGGAAGGCGCGCTGCCGAGCGTCGTCGCCGGCCTCGTGAGCAAGCCGGTCATCGCCGTGCCGACGAGCGTGGGCTACGGCGCGAGCTTCGGCGGCGTGGCGGCGCTGCTCGGCATGTTGAACAGTTGCGGCAGCGGCGTGACCGTGGTGAACATTGACAACGGCTTCGGCGCGGGCTACGCGGCGGCGCAGATCAACGCGTTGGTCGGAGGGATGAGCGCCGCGAATCCCTGACTTATTTGGGCTCGGCCCTCCGAAACAAATGAAAACCCTCTACCTCGACATCTTCAGCGGCATCAGCGGCGACATGTTCATCGGCGCGCTGATTGATCTCGGCGTGGACGCCCACAAACTCGCGCACGAATTGGAGAAGCTGAAACTCGACGGCTATCATCTGCACGTCGCCGACGCGGAGAAGTGCGGCATCGCGGGCATCAAGTTCGACGTGCACCTCGCGGACGCGCACGACCACGATCATGACCACGATCATGACCATGATCACGGACACGAACATCATCACGACCATGGCGAGCATTGTCACGGCGACCACGACCATTCGCATGACGACAGCCGCAACTTTGCCGACATCAAAAAGCTCATCACCAAGAGCCGACTCTCGCCGTGGGTGAAGAAAAAATCCCTCGCCGTGTTCCAACGAATCGCGGTGGCGGAAGGCAAAATCCACGGCAAGCCGCCGGGCGAAGTCCACTTCCACGAAGTCGGCGCGGTGGATTCCATCGTGGACATCGTCGGCGCGGCCATCGCGCTGGAAATGCTCGGCAAGCCGCGCGTGCTCGCCGCGCCCGTCACCGAGGGCACGGGCTGGGTGCAGTGCGCGCACGGACGTTTCCCTGTCCCCACGCCCGCCACGCTCGCCATCCTCGGCGCGCGCGGCATCGGCGTCACGCAATGCGACGAGCCGTGCGAACTCGTCACGCCCACCGGCGCGGCGTTGCTGGCGGAATTTGTGGAGGAATTTGGCGCGATGGAAAATCTGGTCGCGGAGAAAATCGGTTTCGGCCTCGGCACGCGCGACAACAAGACAAGGCCGAACGTGCTGCGCGCCGTGTTCGGTGCGCAGTCCAAAGTCCAAAGTCCAAAGTCCAAAGCCGCAAGTTCCGGCCACGACTGGGAAACCGACCGCGTCGCCGTGTTGGAGACGAATCTCGACGATATCAGCGGTGAAATCCTCGGTGCGTTTATAGAAACCGCTTTGGCCGCCGGCGCGCTGGATGTTTTCCACACGCCCATCCAGATGAAGAAGAACCGGCCCGGCACGCTGCTCACGGTGTTGTGCGCCGAAACGGACGCGGACAAGTTCAGCGAGCTGCTGCTGCGCGAGACGACGGCGTTCGGCGTGCGCCGCACCATCGCCGAGCGGCGGAAGCTGCAACGCGAGTTTACAACGGTGAAGACGAAGCTTGGCAACGTGACGGTGAAGCTCGGCAAGCTGAACGGCAAGGTCGTGCAGGCCGCGCCGGAGTTTGAATCGTGCAAGAAGCTCGCGGTGCAAAAGCGCGTGCCGCTGAAGCAGGTTTACGCGGCGGCGGTGAAGGCGCTGAAATGATTTTCGGGAGGGACGGCATGTTGCCGTCCCCAATTTTGGGTCGCCGACACGGCGATCCTCCCAGATTTGAAAATGAAAAAATTCGACAGCATTGATTCCGTCGTCGCCGACCTCAAGCGCGGCAAAATGGTCATCATCGTGGACGACGAGGACCGCGAGAACGAGGGCGACCTCATCATGGCCGGGCAGCACGCCACGCCGCATGCGATCAATTTCATGGCCAAACACGGCCGCGGCCTCATTTGTGTGCCGACGACGAGCGAGCGGCTGGAGCAGCTCGGCATCGGGCGCATGGTCAAGGAGAACCGCGACAGCTTCAAAACCGATTTTCAGGTCAGCGTGGATGCCGCCAAGGGCATCACCACCGGCATCAGCGCCGGCGACCGCGCCCGCACCATTCAAATCATGGCCGACCCGACCGCCGTGCCGAACGACCTCGTCGCGCCGGGCCATGTTTTCCCGTTGCGCGCCCGGAGCGGCGGCGTGTTGCAGCGCGCCGGCCACACCGAGGCAGCGGTTGACCTGGTGACCCTTGCCGGTTGCCGACCCATCGGCGTCATCTGCGAAATCATGAACGACGATGGCTCGATGGCGCGGCTGCCAGAGTTGCAAAAGTTCGCGCGCAAACACCAGCTCAAGATCGGCA
>JAPLTZ010000407.1 GCA_026397895.1 Verrucomicrobiota bacterium
GGGGAGCCGGTCCGTTTTTGCCGACCCCTTCTCGCTTCGCGGAGAGGGGTTTTTTGTTCCCCTTGCCACCCGGGTACCGGAGAGGTGCCCTCGTTTCGGGGCGAGAATTGCCATGAGCCAGAACCAGGGATTCATGAAGGCGCTCAAGTGCCGCGAATGCGGCCGCGAGTATCCGCTCACCGCCACGCACGTCTGCGAGTTCGACTTCGGCCCGCTCGAAGTCGCCTACGACTACGCCAAGATCAAGAAATCGCTCACCCGCGAAGCCATCGAGTCGCGCCCCAAATCCATGTGGCGTTACCGCGAACTGTTGCCCGTCGCCACCGAACCCACTGTCGGCCAGCAAGCCGGCTTCACGCCGCTCGTCAAAGCCGACCGCCTCGCCAAGAAGCTCGGCATCCGCGAACTCTGGGTGAAGAACGACACGGTCAACTACCCCACCCTGTCCTTCAAGGACCGCGTCGTCAGCGTCGCCTTGAGCCGCGCGAAGGAACTCGGTTTCACCACCGTCGCCTGCGCGTCCACCGGCAACCTCGCCAACTCCGTCGCCGCCCAGGCCGCCGCCGCCGGATTGAAAGCCTACGTCTTTATCCCGTCCGATCTGGAGCAGGGCAAGATCATCAACTCCCTCGTCTATGGCGCGCACGTCATCGGCATCAAGGGCCATTACGACGAAGTCAACCGCCTCTGCGCCGAGATCGCCGGCAAGTTCGGCTGGGCGTTCGTGAACGTCAATATGCGCCCCTACTACGCCGAAGGCTCGAAGAGCATGGCGTATGAGATCATCGAACAACTCGGCTGGCGCATCCCGCAGCACACCATCGTCCCGATGGCGTCCGGCTCGCTGCTCACGAAAATCCAGAAGGGCTACCAGGAATTCGTGAAGCTCGGCCTCGTGACCGAATCCAAGTATTCCATCCACGGCGCGCAAGCCACCGGCTGTTCGCCCATCTCCGTCGCGCACAAGGCCGGGCTGGATTTCTTCAAGCCCGTCAAACCCGACACCATCGCCAAGTCGCTCGCCATCGGCACGCCCGCCGACGGCTTCTACGCGCTCAAGGTGATGAAGGAAACCAACGCCCACGCGGACGACATCTCCGACGACGAGATCCGCGACGCCATCAAGCTTCAAGACGCTGGATGCCGTAACCGGCCACGTCGGCAAGCCGCGCGAAATCAAGCCCAGCCTGCGCGAATTCGAAGCCATGCTGGCGAATGAAGAAAAGGTGAACGCATAACCAAGTCATGTGACGCCAACTATGAACGAGCAAGAAGTCCAAGAGAAAGTTGCCGCACTTAAGAAAGCGCCAAAGCGCGTTCAGAGAACTGCGGCTCTGTCTCTATTGCTTGGGTTCGCAATGCTTTTGCGGTTCTTATCTTGGGCTTACGCAGGCCATACTCCATACCCTAGAGCAATATTTTACGGTTTGCTCATGTTGGCAATGCTTTGGTTCAACGGATTTTCGCTATACGATCGAAGCCGTTGGGGCTACGGGGTAATCTTGGTGCTCGCATTGATACCACTACTAGGCATTTTTACCTATTCGCTTCATTTGCTGACGTTGACATTGCAAGGTTCGCTGACAGCAAGCGTTCCAGAGACAGTCCGTTGCGTTGTCGCGCTTTGTCAACTTGTCGTGACGGTCATTCTTTTTTGGAATCTTCTATCAAAGGATGTTCGTGATTATGTTTGGAAACCTGCCGCCTAACTTCATCAACAATTTAACCACGTTACAGAAATAAATTTATGCCAACCAAAGTCCGCATCCCCACCCCGCTCCGCAAGTTGACCAACAACGAGGAGCTTGTCGAAGTCACCGCCGCCACCATCGGCGGCGCCAGCAAGGAATGGCAGGCGCGCTTCCCCGGCAGCGAGTGACGCCGCGTGGACGAGAAAGGCGAAG
>JAPLTZ010000416.1 GCA_026397895.1 Verrucomicrobiota bacterium
CCCTCGAGCGCGAGCGCGTGGCGCTGGCGCTGGGCGTGGCGCTGCTGGTGCGGTGCTGGCTGTATCGGGCGGAGCTGGGGTGGATAATTTTCAACGGCCGCGCCCAGCCCGCCAGCCTGCAACCGGACGCCGTGCCGGTCTGGGCGTTTGTGCAGACGTGGGGCAACGACTGGCTGCTGGTCGTAGGCATCGTGCTGGGATTCCTCGCGCTGAAAACCTGGCTGCGCTGGCGCTTGCCGAAGCTGGTGGAAGCCGCTGCCGTGCGGGTGCTGGAGGCCGTCAGCGCGCTGGCCATATTGCTCGTATTTTCCCTGATGCTGCGGGCGCATTTTCAGTTGTTGCTGGAACTGGAAACCGGCCTCACGGGCAAATACCTGCGCCTGACCCACGAAACGCTGGGGACGGCCGACCTCTTCCGTTTGCTGAAGACGCAGGACCGCCTGATCCTGCTCGCGCCGGCCGTCTTTTTTGCGATCGCCTACCGCGGCGCGGCGCGGCTGCGTCAGATTTACCGGACGTGCGCGCTGGCGTTCACGGCCGTCATGCTGGCGGGACAACTGTTGCTGCCCGGCAAACAGCTCGCGCCCGAATTGTCGCAAAACCCGGCGGTCTATCTGGCCGGCGACCTCATCAGGAACGCCATTGATTCCTTCTGGCGCTCCCGCGACGAGTATCGGAATCAGAAACTCCTGCCCGGCGAGGAACAATTAAAGTCCATCGCGCTCGTGGACGGCGCTTTCGTGGACGGCCCGCCATCACCGCCGCCGACTGCGGCGGCGCGGACGGCGAAGGGCAAGCCTTGGAACATCCTCCTGTTCGTCATGGAAAGCACGGGGGCGGACTACGTCTTCGACCGGCCGTTCGGCGAGGAAATGCCCATGCCGTTTCTCCGGCAACTCGCCCGCGAAGGCCTGTGGTGCCCCAACCACTTCACCACCTGCAACTCCAGCGCCAGCGCCGCCTTCTCCATCCTCACAGGATTGTATCCGCCGCCGGCGACCGAGGTGTTCGCCATGCGCCGCGACAACCGTATCCCCATTTGGAACGCCTGGCTGCGCAACCGTTACGACACCTTCCTCATGCACCCCTCCAGCATCAGCTACAGCTTCCCGGTGGACTTCCTGCAAAACAACGGCCTGACCAACCTCTATTTCCAAGAACGGCTGCCCATCGGCCTGCACGCGGACAAGACCGACATGGCGCGCAACGAAATCGAGACCGTCCGCTTTTTTGAACGCAAACTGAATCTGGTGCATGAACCCTTCTGCGCCATCTACTGGTCGTTCGTGCCCCATCACCCCTACTCTGACTACGGCGAGGAATACCGCATCCGCGCCGACATCCACCCCGACCGCAACCGCTATTACAACAACCTCCGCCTGCTCGACACGCAACTCCGCCTGCTCTTCCGCCACCTCGAATCCAGCGGCCTCGCCGACCGCACCCTCGTCATCCTCGTCGGCGACCACGGCGAAGCCTTCGGCCAGCACCCCGGCATCTGGTCGCACAGTTTCGGCGCGACCGCCGAAACCTTCCGCACGCCCCTCATTTTCTGGCAGCCCAAACTCATCAAACCGCAAATCATCTCCCGCCCCACCTCGCACGTGGACATCTTGCCGACCCTGCTCGACGTGCTCGGCGTAAAGTGGGACGCCACCCGCCTCCAAGGCGAATCCCTCCTCCGCGACTCCCGCCGCAAATACATCTTTGCCGCCGACGCCACCGCCGACCACATCCTCGCCGTCAGCACCAACCTGACCAAAGTTTCCATCTGCCTGCCCGACGACGAAGCCTCCGCCTACAACCTCGCCCGCGACCCGATGGAAAAAGTGCCGCTCCGCGAAGACCGTTTTCCCACGCAGATTGCCGACCTGCTGAAATTCTACAACTTCCAACCGAAAATGATCGAAGCCTACAACGACGCCCTCAAAGCCGGCCAAGCCTACCCGTCCAAGTAAACCGCCGCCGTCAAACTCTCACCAGCGTCCCCGCCTTCACCTCCCACCGCTGCAAATCCGTCCCCAGCTCGCGCGGCCAGTTCTCCTCCGTGCACGTCATGAAAACCTGCCCGCTCGTCTTGCGCGCGTGCTGGAGCAGCGGCAGCAGCCCGGCGCGGCGCTTCGCGTCCAGTTCCCCCATCACGTCGTCGATCAATAGCACCGGCGCGCTGCCGTGGATGCCCGTGAGATATTCCGCCTGCGCCATCTTCAGTGCGATGGCCAGCGTGCGCTTCTGCCCCTCGCTGCCAAACTGCCCGGCGGATTTGCCATTGAGCGTGAGCTGCAACTCGTCGCGGTGCGGCCCGACCAGCGTGGCGCGGAACGTCCGTTCGCGTTTCTGCGCCTGCGCGAGTTCCACGGCGAAATCCTTTTTCACGCTCGGCTGATACTCGATGCGCAATTCCTCCGCGTCGTTGGAAATACGCCGATACGCCAGCCGCGCGAGCGGCGAGAGCTTGGGCGCGAGTTCGGTGCGGAAGCGGATGAGTTCGTTGCCGAGCTTCACGAGTTCGGCGGAGAAACTTTCCAGTGCGGCCTCGTCCACGGCGCGGTGCTTGAGCAACGCGTTGCGCGCCCGCAGCGCCAGCGCGTAACGCTGCAACAGCGGCAGATA
>JAPLTZ010000149.1 GCA_026397895.1 Verrucomicrobiota bacterium
CATGCTCCTTGCGGGCGAGGCCAGCGGGGATTTGCTCGCGGCGTAGGAGATTTGGCGGGTTGCGGTGCAAAATCCTCAAAAGACCCGCCAAACGCCCCTGTTTGCACGGCCTAGTATAACGTTTCTGCAAACCGCTTACAGATTAGGCGACCAGGAGATCGAACCTCTTCCACCGGTGGACGACCGGAGCCGCGTTGATTTCCGCAATCCCCAGCAGGATGCGTTCTTTGAGTTCCGCCTTGGAAGCCACCCGGATCTGGCGCAGGAAGGTGCGGGCCATTTTGCCAAACAGCGTCTCAACGATGTTCAGCCAGGAGCCATGCTTGGGGGTATGCACATACTTGAATCGGTTGGGCCGCGTCGCCAGATACGCGCGGGTTTCTTTGGAAATGTGCGCCGAGTGATTGTCGAGAATTATGCGGAGGGTGGCCGCCGCCGGATAATGGGCGTCCAGATCCTTGAGCAAAGCCACGAATTCCCGACTGCGATGCCGCGACTCCACCCGCGCCACCACATGCCCGTCATGCAGATCCAACGCCGCCAGAATCGAAAGCGTCCCGTGGCGTTGGTATTCATAATCCCGCGCCACCGCCGAATGCTTTCCGGCCACCGGCGGCAAGTCCGGCGCGGTGTTGGCAATGGCCTGCACGCCGGGTTTTTCGTCAATCGAGACCGTGATGACGGCCGGCGCAACGCTCCCAACCCCGGACGCCGCCGCCTGCTCCGCCGCCCGGTTTTGCACCAGCACCTCCTGGTAAACGATCAGTACTTCCTTCATTTTTGCGGCAAACTCCGGATCCCGTTTTTCCAGGTAATACTTGACCTTGTGCGGCTGGAGCTGCGCCTGCGCGAGGATCTTCTGCACGGTGGATTTGGCGGCGCGCGCCAGGTTTGGGTGGGCGGCGGCGGCGGCGTGTTGGCGCACATGCGCGGCGAGCGCACGGCGGGTCCAGAGTTCCGCGGCATAACCGAGTTCTTTGGGTTTGGTGCAGGCCAGATGCACGACCCAAGCTTTGTCGGCGCGGTCGATGAGCGGCTCTTTTGGGCGATGAAAAGCATCTTTGAGTCCCGCTTCTAGGCCCATCGCCAGTGCCTTACGAAGACAATTGTAAACAGTCACGCGGCTCACGTTGGTCGTGGCCTTGATCTCGGTGGGGTTCAAGCCCGCGTGGTAGTGCCAGAGGATCTTGGCGCGCTCGACTTTGCGCACCGGTTCAGAGCGCGAATGCCGCAGCGAGTCAAGGCGTGCCTTCTCCTCAACGGTGAGATTCAACACAGGGAGCTTGGATTTTCCAGCCATGCTCGAAACTCATAAACGATACATATCCGTCTGTAAAGCTTTTCGAGAAACGTTGTACTAGTTTGTAAGTTTATAGATAAAACTGTGTATAAAACTGTGTATAAAATGGGATGAAATCCTAGTAAAACCCTGGTGGGTCACTAGTGCTTGACTGGCCTGTAAACATTGGTATTTTTGACACGAATACGGCCTCTTCATAGACCGATTCCAACTCTCGCCTTGCCTGCTAGTGCCGGTGTAATTTTCTTTCTGTAATTTGTCTTTCTTCCATCCCGTTTCACCCCTCCGGGGTGAGGCGGAGTGAAGGCGAGCGTAGCGAGCCGAGCGCAGCCGAACCCCGGAGGGGTGAAACGGCTCCGCGCGCGAAAAACTGGTGGAGGGCGGGTCACGTTGGTTTCCTGTTGGGGTGTCAGCAAACACATCCAACCACCAACCAAACATGACCCACCACACCGATCCTGAACTCTTGAACGACGTCCTGCAACTCCTGACCGACCAAGACCACACCGGCTTCGCCGAAGGCCTCCGCATCCTCGTCAACGAAGCGATGCGCGTCGAACGCCATCACGTCCTCCAAGCCCAACCTTACGAACGCACCGCCGCCCGCCAAGGTTACGCCAACGGTTACAAACCCAAGACCCTCGCCAGCCGCGTCGGCCCCATCACCTTCCGGATCCCACAGGTCCGGGGCGAAATGGCCTTCTATCCCAGCGCCCTGGAAAAAGGCATCCGCTCCGAGCAGGCCCTCAAACTCGCCATGGCCGAAATGTATGTCCAAGGCGTCTCCACCCGCAAAGTCTCCGCCATCGTCGAAGAACTCTGCGGCACCAGCGTTAGTTCCTCCCAGGTCAGCGACTGCGCCAAACTCCTCGACGCCGAACTCCAAAAATGGCGCGACCGCCCGTTGAGTTCTTGTCCCTATCTGGTCTGCGACGCCCGTTACGAAAAAGTCCGCCACGACGGCCAGCTCCGCGACTGTGCCGTGCTCATCGCCCTGGGCATCACGCCCGCAGGCCAACGCGTCATCCTCGGCGTCAGCGTCGCCCTCAGTGAAGCTGAAGTGCATTGGCGGGCCTTCTTCCACAGCCTCGTCCAGCGCGGCCTGTGCGGCGTGACCTTCATCGTCAGTGACGACCATCCCGGCATGGCCGCCGCGCGCAAAGCCGTCTTTGGGGCCGTCCCGTGGCAACGCTGCCAATTTCACCTCCAGCAAAACGCCCAAGCGTACGTCCCGCGCCTGGATCAGCGCGCTGAAGTCGCCCGCGCCATCCGCAGCGTCTTCGACTGTCCCAGTCGTACCGCCGCCGAACAACGGCTCAAGGAGATCGGCGCGCACTATGCCCAGAGCGCCCCCAAACTCGTCGGGTGGCTGGAGGAAAACCTGCCGCAAGGGTTCACGGTGTTCACGCTGCCCGCCGCCCACCAGAAACGGATGCGCACCTCCAATGCGCTGGAACGGGTCAACCAGGAACTTAAACGCCGCACCCGCGTCGCCCGCGTCTTCCCCAACGAAAAATCCCTCCTCCGGCTGATCTCCGCGCTCTTATGCGAAACCAGCGACGATTGGGAAACTGGAAAAATCTACCTCAACATGGAAAACCAAAACCCGCCCTCAGTTTAACACGTTATGAATTTACAGAAAAAAGAATTGCGCCGCCCTGCTAGTCCGCTACGCGAACTGGACAGCATCCCTCCATTGCGCCACGTCCTCGACTTTCTCCCGCTGGTAGATTTGATGAATTAGTTCAGATGAGTGGTTCACTAGCCGCATAACGACCGCAGCGCTGACGGCATCGGAATCGAAAACGCCCGATCTTCCCCGCCCTTCGGCGACGGAAATGTAATCTTATCCTCTTTGAAATTTACGCACTCCAATGGAATCCGTGTTTCCCGTAACCGGCAGCCCGTATGCAAGGATAATTCAAAGGCGGTTTGCATCCATTCCGGCTCACTTTTCAGCGATGCACGGATCTCGCGAATCTCATCATCCGTAAGTTCCGGTTTCTTCGCCGCTCTGTCCCGTTTCAATTTAAGGCTCACTAGCGGATTGGCATCCGCATATCCAAGTCGCACCGCCTCGCCCATTATCATCGCCAAGAGCTTCAACTCCATAATGGCCGTATTGCGGCCAACTGTTTTCCCGCTTTTCTTCTTATAGCATATGCGCCAGTCCAGATATTCGAGCGCGACTCGGTAAGTAATAGCTCGCGGCGAATGCAACCGCTTTGTTTGCAGCCACAGTGCCAGCCACTTCCAGGCGTCAGCGTATCGCTCCAGCGTGAGCGGGCTGTCGCAATGCCTATCCAAAAACTTCAACACCCAACTATCCCACCCGCCAGTATTAACTACGGGGACACGATGGTGTTCCTTGGCTTCCAGTTCGGCCCGCAAAGATTTGGCTTTGGCCGTATCGTTCGGACTATCTGCCCGCAGACCTGTGGAACGATGCACCTCCTTCTTGTCGGAATCAAAATAGACGACATACCAGAACGGCGAGCGTAATTTGCGGTAGAGATAAGCCATAACGAGTGCAAGTAGTGCAAGTAACCAAACACAATTTCAAGTGTTTTACTTAATATTATCGACACTAAAAACCACTTTAAACCACTATTCTAGTAACGAGGGTTCGATTCCCTTCACCCGCTCCACTTCATTAACATCAATAGAACCAAGCCAATTGTGGTCGCGGCCATGCCGGGCGGGGACTATTTCTGCGCGAGCGCCTTGGCGACGGCGGCTTCGAGGGCTTCACCGCGCAAACCCTTGGCGATGATTTTCCCTTCGCGATCCAGCAGGTAAGTGGCGGGGATGCTGTCCACACCATATTTCTTCGCCAGCTTGTTGCCCCAGCCGGCACCGTCGAAATACTGCGGCCACGCCATGTTCTGCGCCTTGATGAAACTTTCCAGTTTGGCGCGGTCCGAATCCAGGCTGATGCCGATGACCTCAAACCCTTTGGCGTGCTGCTGCTGGTAAACCTTGATCACGTTCGGCAACTCCGCGCGGCACGGCGGGCACCACGTCGCCCAGAAATCAATCAGCACCACCTTGCCCTTGAGTCCGGAAACCGTGAGCGGCTTGCCGGCAAGGTCTTTTTCCGCGAAGTCGGGGAATTGCGAACCCGGCGCGAGCGCGCGCTGAACCGCCTTGCCCGCCGCCTGCGATTTCATTTGCGCCAGCATCCCGTCAGCCCCCTTGGCGGCTTCCGTGCCGGCAAAATCTTTTTTCACCTGGTTCAAGACAGCCGTGGCTTTGAGATCGTTCTCCAAAACCTGCATGTAAATCTGCGCCTTCAGCATGTAAAACCCCGCCACCTCGTCCTTGGTATCATTCCGATGTTTGACGATCAGCGCATCAATCGCCGCAAGATTGTCGGCGAGGTCTGCTTCCGTGTCCTTGCCGGCTTTCAACTTTTCCCGGATTTGGGTGACGATGGGCGTAAGTTCGGACTGGATGCCGGAATTGGCGGCGGCCTGGGCGGAAGCGAACCGGCTGGAGCCGGCGAAGACCATCACCGCGAGGGCAGTGAGCAATATTTTTTTCATGTGGATTTTGAGTTGAATTTGTTCCGGCAAAACTAGACCACCGCCCTGCCCCGCACTCAAGTCTAAACCAAGTTCACTTGCCCGCCGTTCCAAAAACTTTCTGCAACAAGTCCGTCGTGCGCGCCACCGGATTGGCGCGGATGTTCTTCTCCTCCTCCGCCACCATCTTGAAAAGCCCGTCCAGCGCCTTATCAGTGACGTAAGTATCAATGTCCGCCGCGTCCAGGTTCACCACCGAACTCTTGCCGAACAGGCTGCCCAGCGTGTTCACCGCGTTGAACTTCGTCATCATCTGCTTGTAACGCGCCGTCACGCCCACCTTGTCCGTCGCGGCCTGCACGATGGGATGAAACTTCGCCGCCAGGTTCGTCTGCGTCGTCCGGCGGAAAAACTGCGTCGCCGCATCCGGCGCGCCGCTGAGAATGCCCTTCGCGTCCGCGATGGTCATCTGCTTGATGCTGTCACCGAAAACGCCGGCGGCGACCGGCACGGCTTTTTCCGCCGCGTGGTTCATTGAGGCGACAAAATCATCCACCATCTGGTTCTGCCCCGCCAACCGCAGCGCGCTCTCCACCTTCTGCAACTTCTCCGGCATGGGAATCTTCACGTTCAGGTTCGTGAGGAAGCCGCCGTCGCGACCCAACCCCGCCACGGCACGCTCCACGCCCTTGCCCAGCGCCTCCTTCAACCCGCCGACCATCTGCTCCTGCGAAAGCCCCGCCGCCGAGGCCGCCGCCGTCACCGCCGAATTGGTCGTCGTGATGGCGGATTTCAACTGGTCAAAAAAACCGGCGCGAGCGGTGAACGTGAACGCGACGGCGAGAGCGGCAACGGCAACAACCTGGCAGAATTTTTTCATGGAAAAACTTTACGCCGCGACCGGGCGAAAGCAACTTTGGATTGTGCGGCGGAATCGCCGTCCCCGAAACCCCCATCACCGATTTCAACCACGGATGGACACAGATTCACACGGATAAGCAAGGCAAGCTGGCAATCTCCGCAATTCACCCAGCAGGCGAATCGGCTCAAAATCTTTTTTATCCGTGTCCACCTGTGTCCATCCGTGGTTTCTCCTGCTTCAACTGCGGGGAACAAGGTTTCAATCCGCAAGCCGGTCTCACATCAAAATCACACAAAAATTAACTAGACTTCAATTGCAACGCTCGTCTATTACTTCCCGCGATTCATGGCCGAATTGACTCAAACTCTTAACCCAGCTCACCGAACACTCCTATACTCCTGATATGCAAATACACTTAGCTTGGATTGATTACCTCATCTTGGCCCTCTACTGCGCCTTTGTCGTCGGCATCGGCTTCAGCCTGAAGAAATACATGAAGAGCTCGTCGGACTTCCTCACGTCCGGCCGCTCGATTCCGACCTGGGTGACCGGCCTCGCCTTCATCTCCGCCAACCTCGGCGCGCTCGAACTCGTCGGCATGGCCGCCAGCGGCGCGAAATACGGCATCGCCACCGCGCACTTCTACTGGGTGGGCGCGATTCCCGCGATGATCTTCCTCGCGGTGTTCATGATGCCCTTCTACTACGGCTCCAAGGCCCGTTCCGTTCCCGAATACCTCAAGATGCGCTTCGACGAACGCACCCGCGCGTTGAACTCCGTCTCCTTCGCCGTCATGACCGTCTTCGCGTCCGGCATCTCGATGAACGCCCTCGCGAAGCTGCTGCACCAGTTGCTCGGCTGGAACTACGACATCAGCCTCTGGATTTGCTCGGCCATCGTGCTCATGTATGTGCTCAAAGGCGGCCTCACCTCGGCCATCTACACCGAAGTGCTGCAATTCTTCATGATCGTCCTCGGCTTCGCGCCCGTCGTCTATCTCGGCCTCAAGGATGTCGGCGGCTGGACCGCCCTCAAAGGCACGCTCGGCCAAGTCGCGCAAAACCCCGCCGCAATCGAACTGAATTCCAACACCTTCCAAGCCGACGCCTGGACGAGCGCGTGGAAACCCCTGCTCGCCGGCGCGACGCACAACCCGATGGGCGTGGACCTCTTCGCGATGGTCTTCGGCCTCGGCTTCGTGCTGTCGTTTGGCTACTGGTGCACCAATTTCCTCGTCGTCCAACGCGCCATGGCCGCCAAGAACATGGGCGCCGCGCGCCGCACCCCGCTCGTCGCCGCCGTGCCGAAAATGATTTTCCCCGTCCTCGTCATCCTGCCCGGCATGATTGCCGCCGCGCTCGCCTTCACTAACAAGGATAATCCGAATGGCTACCGCCTGCCGCCGAAACTCGTCGCCGAGAGCGCGTATGTGCAGGCCATTTCCGCCGTCAAAGAAGCCGCCACGTTGGACGAGCAAGCCGGCTTCAACAAAGTCAGCGCCGCCATCGGCATGAAACTGAATCCGAAAAAAGTCGCGGACTTGGTCAAAGCCGCCCCTGCCCTGAAAGAAGCCGACCTCAAAGATAAATTACAGGATGCGGTCGTCGAAAACGATTACGACGGCGTCATCCTTTCGCTCGTGAAAACGATTACGACGGCGTCATCCTTTCGCTCGTGAAAAAATATTGCCCGCCCGGCCTCCTCGGCCTCGCGCTCACGGGCTTGCTCGCCTCGTTCATGTCCGGCATGGCCGGCAACGTCACCGCCTTCAACACCGTCTGGACCTACGACCTCTACCAAGCCTACATCGCCAAGGACAAGAGCGACGCCCACTACGCCTGGATGGGCCGCTGCATCACCGTCGTGGGCATCCTGTTGAGCATCGGCTGCGCCTACTTCGTCAGCCGCTGGTCGAACGCCATGGACATCATCCAACTCGTGTTCGGCTTCGTGAACGCGCCGCTCTTCGCGACGTTCCTGCTCGGCATGTTCTGGAAGCGCACCACCGCGACCGGCGCGTTCCTCGGCCTGTTCGGCGGCATCGGCACGTCGGCGGTGTTCCATGCGCTGACCATCACCGCCGGCAACGCCCCCGGCGTCAAAGGCGGCTACCTCAAGGTCGTGCAATCCTTCCCCAGCGAAATGGCGCAGAACTTCTGGCTCGCCGCGTTCGCATTCATCGCGTGCTTCACCTTCACGCTGGTCATCTCGCTCGCCACCAAGCGCACCAAGACCGACGAGGAACTGAAGGGCCTCGTCTATTCGCTCACGCCGAAAGTCGTGGACGAAGAAAAAGCCTGG
>JAPLTZ010000321.1 GCA_026397895.1 Verrucomicrobiota bacterium
AGTGCAGACGCTCGCCATCGAACTCGCCGGCAGCATCGAGCGCATCGGCGCGGGCGTTGAAGGATTCAAGGTCGGCCAACGCGTGTGCGTCGCGCCCAACTACAACACCGCCTCCTCCAAGCTCACCGTCGCCGGCGACGGGCATCTTGATCCGCATTACCGCGCGATCGGCATCCACGATGACGGCGCGTTCGCGGAGTTCGTCCGCATCCCGGCGCTTGCAGTGCTGCAAGGCAATGTGTTTCCGATTCCCGACCACGTCAGCTTCACCGAAGCCGCACTGATCGAGCCGATGGCCTGCGTCTATAACGCCTACGAAAAAGCGCGCACCGCCCCCGGCGACACCGTGCTCATCATCGGCGCTGGCCCGATCGGCATCATGCACGGAAAAATTTCCAAGCTCGCCGGCGCGGGCAAGGTCATCATCAACGACCTCAACGCCGAGCGCCTTGAAATCGCGCGGCGCATTGACCCGTCCTTCATCACCATCGGCGGCGATTTGAAAAATGAGCTGATGAAACTTACCGGCGGCGCGGGCGCGGATGTGATCATCACCGCGTGCCCCGTGCCGGAAGTGCAGACGCTCGCCATCGAACTCGCCGCGGTGAATGGCCGCGTCGTCTTCTTCGGCGGCCTGCCGAAAGACCGTTGCGTCGTGCCGCTCGACACGAATATCATCCACTACCGCCAGCTCGTCGTCACCGGCACGACGCGGCAGAGCCTGCGCCAGTTCCAGGCCGTGCTGACGCTGGTCAGCGACCGCGTGCTGCGCCTCGAAGACCTCGTCACCTCGACGCACCGGATCGAAGACGCGGAGAAAGCCATCACTGCGATGGCCACGGCAAGCGGTTTGAAATCACGATTGGAATTTGCGAAAGCATGAACCTGGAGCGGGCACAATCAATTTTCCGCAACGACGGCGCGCGCCAGACGCGGCGTGGCGGCAGGCGTCCCGCCTGCCGTAGAGCCGGGCGTCCCGCCCGGCGGAAAGAACCGTCCGCATATCCATCGCGCCCGATTTTTTCCGTGAAGCCTCAAAAGCTCGCACGCCTTTTCCGGGCGGCGGGACGCGCGCCCTCTACGTCAGGCGGGACGCCTGACGCTACATTCACCCAACCATGAACCTCGTCGGCATTGACATCGGCACGCAAGGCGTGAAGGTCGCGCTCTATTCGGCGGATGGCGAATGCCGCGCCGAAGCCTTCGAGCCGTCGCGCCCGCACCGGCCCGCGCCTGGCGTCGTCGAGGAAGACCCGGAATTTCAACTCGCCTCCGCTTGCCGACTCGTCTGCGAGTGCGTTGAGAAATGCGGCGCGCGCGACGTCGCCGCCATCGGCATCGCGGGACAAATGGCCGGCGTCATCGGCATCGGCGCGGACGGCCGCGCCGTCACGCCCTACGATTCGTGGCTCGACACCCGCTGCGCCGCGCAAATCACGCGGATGCAAACCGAGGCCGGCGACGCCGTCCTCCGCGCCACCGGCAACGCGCCGAGCTTTAATCACGGTCCGAAAATTCTCTGGTGGCAGAGCGAGCGCCCGGCGGATTACGCGCGCATCGCCAAATTCGTCCAGCCCGGCGGCTACGTGGCGCTGCGGCTCTGCGGACAGCGCGCGGACGCGGCGTTCATTGACACAAGCTATCTCCATTTCTCCGGCTTTGCGGACAACTGCGGCAAACGCTGGGATGCCGCGCTGTGCGCGCGCTTCGGCGTCGCGCCGGAAAAACTGCCGCGCATCGTCGAGCCGTCCGCGCGCATCGGCGGGCTGACGGCGGAATTTGCAGCGCGATGCGGTCTGCCTGCGGGCACGCCGGTCATCGCCGGTTGCGGCGACACGGCGGCAAGTTTTCTTTCGTGCGGCGCGACCGCGCCCGGCATCTGCGTGGATGTCGCCGGCACGGCCTCGGTGTTCGCGGCGACAACCGACGCCTTCGCGCCGGACGTTCACGGCGGCACGCTCGGCTGCGGGCAATCCGTCACGCCCGGCCTGTGGCATCCCTACGCCTACGTCAACGGCGGCGGCATGAACCTCGAATGGTTTCGCCGCGAGTTCGGCGGCGCG
The DNA here is from genome assembly GCA_026397895.1 of Verrucomicrobiota bacterium. GTDB lineage: Bacteria > Verrucomicrobiota > Verrucomicrobiia > Limisphaerales > JAFMIX01 > JAFMIX01. Next base: position 2,064 of record JAPLTZ010000321.1, read on the forward strand.
GCAACTTTCGACGAACTCAACAAACTCGCCGCAGCGGTCGTTCCGAGCGACGCCTTGCCGCTCTTCGTGCCGCATCTCGGCGGACGTGTCTCGCCCGGCTGGCCCGCGTTGCGCGGCGCGTGGGCGGGGCTGACGTGGGATCACGCGCGCGGCGAAATGTTCCGCGCCGTGCTCGAAGGCGTGGCGCTCGAATACGCGCTCTACCAGCAGGCGTTGCGGCGGTTGCTGCCCGGCGCGGCGTTCGCCGAACTGCGCATCACCGGCGGCGGTGAGAAAAGCGCCGTGTGGAATCAGATCAAAGCCGACGCGCTCCAGATGCCCATCGTGCAGATCGAAAACAGCGGCGGCGCACCGATGGGCGCGGCCATGCTCGCGGGCGTGGGCGCGGGAATTTTCACCGATCCGCACACCGTGGCCCAGCGCTGGGTGCGGCTGGGCCGGCGTTTTCTGCCGGACGCGAGTCGCGCCGCGCATTACCAGAAACGTGCCGCACGTTACGAAGCGTTGCTCAAGACGCTCAACGAGTGGGCGACCCGCTGAAAAGTTTTCGAATATGAGTTACACTCCTTCCACCAAGCCCGCGATGTTCTTCATCGGCGTCACGACGGGCAAATCTTCCATCAACAAAGTGTTTCCGCGCTGGGCCGAACGGCTCGGACTCGGCGACTGCGAATTGCGCGGCATGGATTTCCCGATTCACGCCGACCCGGCGCGCTACCGCGAGGCGGTCGAATTCATCAAGCGCGATCCGCTCACGCGCGGCGCGCTCGTGACCACGCACAAGATTGATCTCTGCACCGCGTGCCATGACCAGTTCGACGTGCTTGAGCCGCTCTCCGGCGCGATGGGCGAAGTCAGCAGCCTCTACAAGCGCGACGGCAAACTCCACGCCCGCGCCGCCGATCCGTGGACGGTCGGCTATTCGCTCGACGCTTTCATTCCCGCGAACCACTGGAAAAACACCGGCGCGGAAGCGCTCATTCTCGGCGCAGGCGGCTCGGCGATGGCGCTCGCGTGGCATCTCACGAAAGCCGAGCACGGCGCGAATCGCCCGGCGAAAATCCACGTCGCCAACCGCAGCACGCCGCGCCTCAACCACCTCCGCGAACTGCACACGTCATGGAAGAGCGGCGTGCCGCTCGAAACGCATCACGTTCCGCGCCCGGAGCTGGCCGACGAGATTCTGCCCAAGCTGCCGCCCGGATCGCTCGTCGTGAACGCCACCGGCCTGGGCAAAGACGCGCCCGGCTCGCCGCTCACGAACGCCGGCGTGTTCCCCGAACGCGCGCTGGTGTGGGAATTCAATTATCGCGGCGACCTCGTGTTCCTCGACCAAGCCCGCGCGCAGGAAAAATCCCGCCACCTTCAAGTCGAAGACGGCTGGGTGTATTTCCTGCACGGCTGGACGCGCGTCATTTCGGACGTGTTCGCCGTGGACATTCCGACGCGCGGACCGGTGTTCGATGAGCTGTCAAAAATCGCTGCCGCCACGCGGTAAAATCCTTTTCAATTTATGAGCACCGCCACCTTCTCCAATAAAACCACCCTCATCGAGCCGTTCAGCGTGGATTTCGATCTCGTCGCCGGCGTGATGAAAAACCCGAAAAACCACCTCGTGCGCCGCGCCTCCGACATGCGCGGCTATTACCGCGACGCGAAGGCGCTCGACGCGCTCATCGCCGCCGGCAATCCCGTCCACTACGAGGTTTTTGAATGCCCCGTGCCCAGCGAGTATGGCCACCTGATGTTTTGCATCAGCGACCTCAAGCCCGGCCGCGTCGGCGACGAATGCTTCATGACCAAGGGCCATTATCACACGCAGATCAACACCGCCGAGACCTACCTCGCGTTGCGCGGTCGCGGTTTCATGATGATGAAAACCACCGACGGCCAGTGCCGCTACGAGGAGTTCCGCCCGGGCCGCATGGTGTATGTGCCGCCGTATTGGGGACATCGCAGCATCAACACCGGCGACGAGCCGCTCATTTCCTTCTGCGTCTATCCCGGCGATGCTGGCCACAACTACGGCGACATCGAGCGCGAGGGATTTCCCAAGCGCGTCTTTTTGCGCGGCGGAAAAATTGTCGTCGAGTAGCCCATGAAAATCCTCGTCACTCCCCGGTCGGTCACGCGCGGCGGGCATCCGTCGTTGGAAAAACTCCGCGCGGCGGGCTGCGAAGTCGTCTTCTGCAAAGCCGGCGCGCAACCCACCGAAGATGAACTTCGCGCGTTGCTGCCGGGCTGCGCCGGCTATCTCGCGGGCGTCGAACCCGTCACCGCCCGCGCGCTGGAAGCGGCGGACAAATTGCGCGCCATCAGCCGCAACGGCACGGGCGTGGACAACGTGGATCTCGCCGCCGCGAAGGCGCGCGGCATCGCCGTGCTCCGCGCGGAAGGCGCGAATGCGCGCGGCGTGGCGGAACTGGCCATCGGATTGATTTTCGCCCTGGCGCGCGGCGTGATTCCCGCCGACAACGCCCTGAAACGCGGCGGCTGGGAACGCGGCAGCGCGGGCGTGGAACTCGAGGGCAAGACGCTCGGCCTCGTCGGTTGCGGCCGCGTTGGCAAGCTCGTGGCGCGCATGGCACTCGGCTGCGGCATGGAAATCGTGGCGTTCGACGCGTTTCCCGATTTGAAATTTAATCCGGGCGAAGGCTTCCGTTTCGCGACGCTGGACGAGGTGATTTCGCGCGCGGATTTTCTCAGTCTCCATTGTCCGCCCGCCGCCGACGGTCGGCCGGTGCTCGACGCTCCGGCGCTGGCGCGGACGAAGCGCGGCGCGTTTCTCATCAACACCGCCCGCTACGACGTGTTCGATGCCGACGCGGTGCTGGCCGCGCTGGATTCCGGCGCGCTCGCCGGCCTGGCACTTGACGCCTTCGACACCGAGCCGCCGACCGACGCGCGGCTGGCGAAACATCCGCGCGTCATCGCCACACCGCATATCGGCGGCTTCACGCGCGAAAGCATTGACCGCGCGATGACGGTGGCGGTGGACAATCTACTCGCTGCATTGAACAAGTCGCGGAGTTGATTTGAAGAAACGGAGCGAGCCCGTCCCCGGGCGCAGCGGCATGGTTGAGTTCGGGTCGTGGAACTTTTCAAGCCGCGCTTCCAATCCAAGTTGCTGTGGCCGGGACGGCCACGCTCCACCCGTCACTTCCCGTATTTTTTCCGGTATTCGCCGGGCGACATGCCGGTGTGCTTCTTGAAAAAACGCGACATGTATTCCTGATAGGTGAAGCCGCTCCGCTCGGCCACTTCCGCCAGAACAAATTCCGTCTCGGTGAGCAACTGCTTGATGCGCCGCAGCCGGATGGCGTTGACCTCCTCCATCGGCGTGCGGCCGGTGTGGGTGCGGAATTTTTTCTCCAGCGCGCGGCGCGACTGGCCGGCGGCGTTGGCAATGGTTGTGCCGCTAATCTCGCGGCACGCATTTTCGCGGATGAAGCGGATGGCCTTGGACACATTTGCGTCCTTCACAGTAACGACGTCCGAGGATTGCCGCGTGACGACTTCGCCGGGTTCGAAAAAATAATTTGCAGACGACACTTTTTTGCCGCGCATCATGCGGTCGAGCAATACGGCGGCCTCGAAGCCGAGCTTCTGCGCGTTCTGGTCGAGACTCGACAACGGCGGGTTGGCAAGTTCGCAGAGCACGGGATCGTTGTCCACGCTGGCCACCGCGACCTCGTCGGGAACGTGGATGCCGGCGCGGCGGCAGGCATCGAGCAGCTGCACACCTTGGCTGTCGTGGGCGGTCATAATGCCGACGGGTTTGGGCAGTTGCTTGAGCCACGCGATCATCGCGGTCTGTTCGCGCTCCCAGTTCTTCTCCGCGTCGGCCATGTAGGTGGGTTTGTATTCGGCGCACTTTCCTCCGTTCGCGCTGACCACGCCGGTGAACGCAGCGAAACGCTGGCGTTCCCACAGCTTATTGCCCGCGACGCCGCAGTAGCCAAAGTGCCGGAAACCGCGCGTGATGAAATGTTCGGCCACCCGTTCGCCGATCAGTCGCTGGTCGGGAAATACCGTGGGGAACTCCGGTTCATCGAACAGGTGGCGCAGACTGACGACCGGAATGCCATGCTGATGGGCGCGACGACAGAGTTTGAAGTCCAGACTGCGCGTGATGATACCGTCGCCCTGCCACCGCGCGAGCCACGTTGGGTCGGCATCGTCCTGCCCGCGCTCGTGGGTAAAGATGCTCCACGGCCCGTGCAACGCGAGGTAGCGACCGATGCCCAGCAGAATTTCGCGACCGTAGATTTTGGAGGTCTCGACGATCAGCGCGACATGGGGCATCCGTTCCATTGCCTGCATGTTAAGGACTGAAAATGACTGCCGCAATTGTATAAGTGAAATGCCGTTTCGTGCGTTACCCCACCGCGATCAGCGGATGACCGCTTCCGCGCGCACCTGGAAATCAGGCGTGAGAATCTGGCAATGCGCGACCTGACCGGGGTGCGCGCTGGCGATGATCCGGACGGACTTGCCGCTGAGCATCCAAGACTCCACGGCAGAATGCTTAAAGGCTGCGGCGTAGCGTTTGTATTTGGTGGTGGTTTGGTCGGTTTTCATGTGTGCGACCCCTAGCTCACACATTCACATGACTCCTGTCCACCAAATCGAGGCAAGGCCAGTCGCCCGCCGGGAACGGCTACTGGATGGTGACGGCTTTCTGGATCTGGAATTTGTCCACCCGCTTGCGCAGCGTGGCGCGCGTGATGCCCAGCAGCTTGGCGGCGTGAACCTGGTTGCCGTTCGTCTCCTTCAACGCCTGAATGATCATCTCCCGCTCCATTGTCGGAATGATTTTCCGCGCCGGGTCGCGCCGCGCCCAGCGGAAAAACTGCTCCGCCAGCGTCGCCGCATCCGCCTCGCCACTGACCATCGTGCTCGCCGCCGGCGCGGTGGCCGCGCCGCTCACTTCCGCCGGCAGGTCGGCGGGCAGGATGGCGTCGCCCTTGGCCACGACGAGTGCGCGACGGACGACGTTCTCGAGTTCGCGGACGTTGCCGGGCCAGTGGTAGGCCTTGAGCATTTTCAGTGCGGTCTGGGCGATGGATTTGGGCGCGGACTGTTTTTCCTTGGCGAATTTGTTGAGGAAATAATTGATCAGCAGCGGAACATCCTCCCGCCGCTCGCGCAGGGCGGGAAGCTGGATGCGCACGACGTTCAGCCGGTAAAACAAATCCTCGCGGAACTGCCGCGCGGCGACGGCGGCTTCGAGCGGCTTGTTGGTGGCGGCGATGACGCGCACATCCACCTTGATGGGCGTGTTGCCGCCGACGCGCTCGAACGTGCCGCTTTGCAGCACACGCAAAATCTTCGTCTGCGTGGCGGGTGTCATGTCGCCGATCTCGTCGAGGAAGATTGTGCCGCCGTTGCACTGTTCGAAGCGGCCGATGCGCTGGCCGGCGGCGCCGGTGAACGCGCCTTTCTCATGGCCGAAGAGTTCGCTTTCGAGGAGTTGCTCGGGGATGGCGGCGCAGTTGATGGCGAGGAACGGCTTCTCACTGCGCTGGCTGTGGTGGTAGATGGCGCGGGCGACGAGTTCCTTGCCGGTGCCGGTCTCGCCGGTGATGAGCGCGGTGACGTCGCTGGCGGCAAGCTGGCCGATGAGCTTGAAGACGGTGTGCATCCGGTCGCTCTTGCCGACGATGCCGACTTCGTAATCCTCGGATTCGAGCAGCGGCTGGTAGGAGACGACCTGCTTCATGTCGCGCGCGGCTTTGAGGGCGTTGGCGACGATTTCCTTGAGCTTGGGAACGTCGAATGGCTTGAGCAGGTAATCGTAGGCGCCGTATTTCATGGCCTCGATGGCCATCTGCGTGGTGCCGTAGGCGGTCATCAAAATGACGAGCAGTTTCGGCTCGGTCTTGCGGAGTTGTTTGAGGGTTTCGAGGCCGGTCATGCCGCCCATGCGGATGTCCATGAGCACGAGGTCGGGCTGGAGTTTGGGGATGATTTTCAGCGCTTCCTCGCCGCTGGAGGCGGTGGCGATTTCGAGTTCGGGCGAATCGAAGATGCGGCGGAACGAGTATTGCACATCGGCCTCGTCATCAATCAAAAGAAGTTTGCTCATAAAATGGTGGGGAAATTACCGCCGCGAAACATAGCGAATTGGCGCCGATGGGACAGTGAATTTTACAGCAACTAACTTATTGCACTCACCAAGCACCGCGATGGCCACCATCCAAGTTGAAGGTCCAATAATTTTCGTACATCCGTTCGATTCGTTTCCATGTCACCGAGCCGTCGATATTACAGACGTTCCCTCCAACCGCCCCCGCTTGGCGGGCCGTGGTGGGTTGGGGAATCGGATATTGGTAGGCATAACCGTTTCGCTTCATGGCTCCGGTTTTTCCGTGCGGGGCCATGACCCAGTTATAACCACCCACCCCGTTGGCCGCCCAACTGTTGGCATCCGAAAAGAGCACCATTTGTCTGGAATCAATCAGTGGATTGGTGTTCGTCATGGTTGGAACATCGGTGAGCTTCAGAGCCGACCGCCACCCTGCTGTCTGCGGCATGATACGGCCACCATGATAATGGTAACCGATGTAAAATCCTGTGCCGGTCTGGAACCGACCGGTGGGTAAGTCGGTAATTCCCGGTAGCGAAAGCGGGTAAAGATTGGGACAATCAAAGACTTTCTCACCATAGGTGTTGCTGATGGAGAGGAACATCACCGATGAGATGCTCATTAGAAATGAAGTTCCATTATCGCGAATACCATCAAAGACCTTGTCATTGTTGTCGAGCGCATAGATGTGCGTGGCGATGCCGAGTTGTCGCAGGTTGTTGACGCAGTTTGCTCTTCTGGCTTTTTCCTTCGCCGAGCTTAAGGCGGGCAACAGCAGTCCGGCAAGAATGGCAATAATCGCGATAACCACCAATAGCTCAATCAAGGTGAACCCTCTTTGACAAGCGACCGATGGCGGCGTGGTTTGGCGAAGGTTGCTCATGGTTTGTAGAATCAACCGCTGCGAAACATAGCGAATCGGCACGGCGGGGACAGCGAATTTTAATAACAACTTGTGCGCCGGCCCGCCTTTCACAACGGGTGCTGGGTTTAACCCTGATGCCAAGAGAAGGCAAGGCAAGCAGTGGTTTTAACCACCAACTACTTAACCTTGATGCCCAATTTCGCGGCTAATTCTAAATAATAATCGTATTCCCTTGCGTTTTGGTTCTGCAAATAATTCAAGTAAATCGGCAAATTATCTTTGTTCGGATGAAGCCTTACACTTTCCCACATCAAATACACCCAATTGCTCGAATAATACCACGAGCAAATATATGCATAAAGAATGGCGGTTTTTCTGCTGATTCTGCTCAAAAGACTTGAATTGGAGTAGGACATAATCCTTCTGGGAATGCGTTTAGGTGATAAAAAAAGGCAGTTCAAAATCAAGTATGGCCACGCACCCGGATGGAATATCCTTTTTTTTAAGATGCTTTTGGCGGACTGGAGGCAGTTTTCACTTATGAACTTTCTGTATGAATCCGAGAAAACCTCTTTTTTCATTCTTTCAGCGAAAAACTCCAAATACAGCGGCCATATTGGATCAATTTGGGTATAGCTATCTTCCCCATACAGTTTCCAGAGACGTATTTTCCAAAGAGAATCTAACGGGGTAGGAGAGTCGCATTGTGCATAGGAATCACAAAAACGATTTACACTGTAAAAAAACTTGATGTTTAAAGTGTTTTGAATCAGATTAAAATAAGAATTTACAGCGTTTTGTTGCATCTCTCCCAATGAAGCGGTGTTGATAAAAAGGTCAAAGTCTGGCTTGTTAACTTTTGAGAAATGCTTAGTCAGGCCCATGGGAACAAAAACAAAGTCGTAGTTGTGTTTTTCGGAAAATGCTTGCTCCAATTCCTGTGGATTACTGACCAAAGCAAACCGAGCTTCTGGGAAATTGCACTTAAGGTAGAAAAGGCTGTAAAATAAACTTTCATGCAGGTCTAATATCCAGTAGGTCACGCCCGGCTTGCCGAGCTTGAACATACGAGCCAAGCCGCCAAACCCGCCGCCCAGTTCAAGGATTTGTATTTTTGAACAATCCATGTGGCGGACTATCTTTTCGTAGATGCTAAAGTGCCACAAGAACGTGTGCGACTTCGCTTTGCCTGAATCTACATGCGACATTTTTGGAGAACACAAACTGCTTTCTTGCAAAAGCAGGTCATTCAAAGCCTGTTCATCCGCGTGTTTTTTGAAATAGGAGTTAAACGCACAGTTAACGGGAGAGTATAAAAGGCTTTTTACTTTGCGTCCGTATGTGAAAAAATCACTCTCCAACATGGAATGAAAAAGAACCATTGAATTATCATTAATCAGGTTGGGCTGAAGCCTTTCGCGCAAGTTTTCAAGCCACAGGTCGGAGGGTTTTAAATCGGCGGGATAGCTGATGTCTTTGATTTTGAGATAGTAATTTTTCGCCTGCGTCAAAGCTTCTTGCGCGTGATTGATATTCATCCGCTCATCCTATAACAGCTCCAAGAAAAGTGAAGTGCGGAGTTAAAGCTATGGCCTGCCTCAATCTGGTGGATGGTGAGTCCGCCACCTATTGCGCTGCCGTCTTGTTTGCGCAATCCCGAAGCGCCGAATATTGCGCGGGTTGGCGGCAGGCTACTTGCCCTGCTTGCCCTTGCTGGTCAGGCCGAGGAGCATGCGCTTGCCGTCGTTGATGACCATGCCGAGAAAGCGGAACAAGCGGCGCAGCGAATTCATCTGCGGCCAGCCGGAAACGGTTTCAAAATTGATGCGGTCGGCTTCGGCATTGCGGCCCAGGCCGCAGAGACATTCAACCATGAGCGCGTGGGCCTGCCGGACTTTGATGTCGGAGAGCTGGACGCAGTCGAGGATTTCCTTGGCCTCGGCGAACTGCTTTTTCGCAACCAGTTCGGCGGCACGGGTGATGAGGCGGCCGACGATCTTGGCTTCGTGGGCAAAATACTTGGGGTTGAACTTGAGCCGTTCTTCCGGGGTCAGCTCGGTGTGGCGCTCTTCCTGAAAGACACCGTAGGCGTCGGAGAAGTTTTCTTTTTCCAGCTCGTATTTTTTGGAGATGGCTTCGAGGCTGGCGAGGGCGGCGGCGCGTTTGGTTTCGTCGGTGGGGTGCATGGCGGTGATGAGTTTGCGGGCGGCTTCCTTGCGTTCGTCGAGGGTCAGGAGATAGAAGCGCGTCCAAAAAGCGTGGTTGCGCATCCGTTTGGTGCGGCCTTTGCCGCCGATGGGGGAGAGGTTGAACGGCAGTTTCACGCAGCGCCCGGCCATGCGCCCGACTTCATCCACCCATTTGTCGTCAAACCAATACGGAAAGTAGCCGGGGTAGAGATGGCCGATGGTCTCGATCCAGTTGTTGCCCAGAATCGGATAGGTGGCCTGATCGGCGGTGTTGGGATCGTGCGGAAAGGCGAGCAGCAGACCATCCGGATACTCGCGGTATTTGGCACGGACAATCTCATCCCAACCGGGCGTGTCGAAACGCGCGTCGTCCACGGTGGTGACGTAGATTTCCGCCGTGCCGCGCGACGCCTGCCAGAGGGCGTGATGGGTTTCGCCGAGACCGCCGGGTTGCGGGCCGATGTGCCAATGGACAGCAATCCCGGGGTTGGGCAGGGATTTTTTCTCAATCGCCCGCCGGGTCGCCACGTCGTCGTCGTCCACATAAATCCAGAGGCCGGTCAAATCCTTGCGCGCGGTGGTGTCGCGCAGGGAGTTGAAGACGTCCACCAGAAAATCGGGCCGGCCGCGCGTGGCGAGGACGATGACGATTTTGCCTTTGCAAATGGCAGCGTCGGGCGCGGATGAGTTTTCCGGACGGGTCATACGTGGCGCATCGTAAAAGGCCGCGCAGCCGGCAGCAAGCTTGGGATTCAATCAGGCGGGCCGGACAAAAAACTCGGTGTTGGCGCCGATGACGATGGCACGCCGGACTTGCTCGGCGGACAGCGCCCCGCGCCCGCTGGCGGCGGCGTTTTCCAAGACGTGCGGGTTATTCAACATTCCCGGGATGGTGGTGGCCACGGCGTCAAACGACAGGCAGAACCGCAGGGCGAGTTGCGCGGGCGTGTCTGAAGGATTGGCGGCGAACAGGAATTGAAACGCGGCGTTCGCCTGACTCCAACGCTGGAGCTGCTCCGGCGACCAGCGGCTGCGGTGGTCAAACGGGTCAAAACTTTGCGCGCCGGAATATTTTCCAGTGAGAAAACCGAAGCACAGCGGGGTGCGGACGATGACCCCAATCTGACGTTGACAACAAAGGTCGAACAGACCGTTCTGGAGCGCGCGCTGGTCGGTGAGATTGAAATTCACCTGCAAACACGGCGGGTTAAATTCCTCGGCAGCAATGCGAGCATCTTCCGGCGAACGAGCAGAAAGCCCCCACGCGCGGATTTTGCCAGCGGCGCGAAGCTCGTCCAGCAGCGGAATGATTTCCGCCTGCTCCCGCAGGTCGGTGAGGGATGGGCTATGAAGTTGGTAGAGGTCCAGGTAATCGGTGCGAAGCCGGCGCAGGCTTTGCTCCAAAGCCGCGCGGATGTGGGCGGCGGAAAAATCCTGTTTGCCACCCGCCACAAAGCCAACTTTGGAAGCGATGATGACTTTGTCGCGACAACTTCCGAACACTTCGCCCAGCAATTCCTCGCTGTGGCCGAAGCCGTAGAGGTCGGAGGTGTCGTAAAAGTTGATTCCAAGGTCGAACGCAGAGCGCAGCGCGAACCGGGATGTGTCGTCGTCAGTGCTGCCGTAAGCAACCGCGCCGCCGCCGTCACCGCCAAGCCCCCAAGTGCCAAAACCGATTTCCGAAACCCGCAGTCCGGTATTGCCGAGTGGCCGATAGTTCATCAGTAAATGCCGGCAATCTGGGGTTCAACCTGCTGGTTGGTGTAGAGGTAAGCCCCTTTCTTGTTGCCATACCAGATGACTTCGCGGCAAAAGTCGTCCCAAGTCCAGTAAGCCGTGGTGGTGCGATCGATGTGATAAGTGACGGGCTTTTCAGCGAGCGGAATCGGCTCGCCGCGCAGCACGCCGCGATAAAACTCCCAGATGTTGTAGTTCAGCGTAACATCAATGTCCGCAGTCTGGAACGGCCGCTTGAGCAGGCTGCGGTTCAGTTTCACGGCATCGTCGAAAATCGGATTGAGGGCGCTGAACTCCTTGCCGAGCGCGCGGCGCAACACGGTGAGGCATTCGTTGTAGAACGCCTCGATCTTGTTTTCGGCGATGAGATGGATGAGCGCGAGTTCATCCGCCGGCCAGTAGATGTCGAGATATTCCTTGGAGTGGACGTATTCCGGGCCGCCTTGCTGGATGCTGCGGGCGGTCTCGTGGAAAAACTCGCGCACGCCTTTGATGGTCGGACAATCTTTCAGTTCGCCTTCGCCAAAGAGGTTGAGGAGTTCCAGATACGGCACGCCGGCAAGTTCGCGGGCCATGATGATGGGAATCTGGAAAACCTTGTCGAAGTGCAGCAGGGCGACCATCCAGCAGTATGCGCGGGTCTTGGCCCAGTCTTCGAGCGGCGTGGTGGCGGTGGCGATGACGAGCTCCCATCTCGGCGTTGGGCAGGATGGAACAGTCGTTGAACTGGATGCGGTTGTGCTGGCCGCTCTCCATGACCGTGGCAATGCCGGCCTTGAAGGACTCGTAGGTTTCGCCAGGCAGACCAAGAATGAGGTCGGTATAGGTCTCGACCTTGTCGCGGGTGAAGCGGCGCTGCAACTCGGAGTAGGTTTCGAGCGAGATGTTGTCGCGCTTGATGTTCTTGAGCGTGGTTTTGTCCACGGACTGCATCGAGAGCGTGACGCCTTTGTTGAGGCCGCTGTCAGAAAGGATTTTTTGGACGAGATAGGCGCGCTCGGTGGCGTTCTTGGTGTTCTGCACGGAAAGCGCGCTGGGGTAACCGCGCGATTTCTTCACGTCGGCGACAAATTGCGCGAGATCCACGTCGCGCGGCAAAATGCCAAAGTTCGAATCACAGCAGAAAACGAAATCAATCTTCTTGTCCGCAAACCAATGCGCCTCTTGCTTGAGCCGCTCGATTTCAAACTGAAACACGCGGCTTTGCGTGGATGAGCCCCAGTCGCAGAACGTGCAGGAGAACGGACAGCCGCGGTTCGTCTCCCAGAGCGCAATCCATTTCTGGTCGGGATTCGCCTGCATGATCGGGTCGAACACACCGGTCAGGAATGGCGATGGCACGACATTGATGTCCTTGATGCGTTCGCCTTTGGGATTATTCTGGAACTTGCCGGCGGCGGTGAGGTAGCTGACGCCCGCAAGCTTGCTCCAATCGCGGCTTTTCCAGTGGAGCAACAAATCGAGCGTGATTTTTTCGCCCTCGCCATGCACAACGAGGTCAACGTAGGGATGGTCGTGAACGAATTTTTCCGCACGATCAGGGACTTGCGGGCCGCCAAAAACGATGCCGATGTGCGGATGCTTTGCCTTCAGCCGCTTCGCAATCTCGGAAGAGATGCGGATGTTCCAAACATAGGTGCTGAACAAAACCAAATCCGCCCCGGCGAGCTGATCAACCGCCTCCTCCACGCGCAGGCGCTGAAAAATTGGAAGCAAGAATTGTAGCGTGTGCGGCGCGGGGTGGTGATGTGTGGCGTAAGACTGGAGCAAACCGGTCGAATACGGCAGATAAGACTGGCCGGAAAAACTGTTGTTGATCTGAACCAGACCAATTTTCAGCGGCTTTTCATTCATTGTTACATTATTTGCCATAATCTGAACCTTTATACAGCTAACACACTTGCCAGCCCTCTGGCAAATGTTAAGACAGGACAGGGGATTTCACCGCTGCTTGGCGAAAGTGCTTTGATACCAACGCACCGTGTCCGCCAAGCCTTCCTCCAAAGTGACCTGTGGCTTGAAACCCAGCAATCGTTGCGCCTTGGAGATGTCCACCATCCGGAATGGAATCGCACTCGGCTTGGTCGTATCAAACCGCAACTCCGCCTGCCCATGACCCGCCGCCCGCAGAACAGCCTGGACGGCTTGCTTGATCGTTATGCCCTGACCATAGCCGATGTTGACCGGATCACAGACCGCGTGTTTTTCCAAAAGCAGCAGACAGCCGCGCACAAAGTCGGTGATATGCAGAAAGTCACGCACTTCACTGCCGTCGCCCCAGACGACGAATGGATTTTCCTTTTGCACCGCCCGCCGGATGAGCGCGGGAATGACGTGGCTTGTCTGCGGATCAAAATTATCGTGCCGGCCATAGATTGCCGAAGGCCGCAGGAGGGCAATCTTGAGGGACGATTTTGATGCGACAAATTCCGCCAGTTGCTCGAAATAACGTCGCATCCACGCATAGCCTGCATATCCAGGATAGGGCGGCGCACTCCACATCTCGTCCTCCTTGACGGCGTGATCCGCCATCGGATAAACGGAGCTGCTGCTAAAAACCAAGATGCGCTCCAGACCAGATTCAACGTGATGGCGGCCATCGCGGCGGCCGGGCCGGTGCCGGCGGCGGAAACCCCGCCACCCGCGTGAAAAACGTATTGCATGCCCCGCGCAAGTTTCCGGCAATCTTCCAGCCGCGTCAGATCCGCCGGCATCGTTTCGATGCGCTCATCATGGACCAGCGGCAGCCGCTGGTGGATGGGGATGCGCACGTGCGCGCCATTCCGGAGCAATTCTTCAACCAGGTGCGTGCCGACAAACCCGGTGCCGCCGGTCACGAGGACTTTTTTGCCCTGATAAAACATGAGTGCAAACCCTAACTGAAGCGATTTGCCCGCACAAGTTTTCTGATGGCAACGCACATGACTTCAGTCCCGCAGCGAGGCTGGATAGAAGCGGCTGCCGAAATCAATGCGAGCCGATGGTTTCACGACCTTGGTCGTGCAACATTCAGCCCACCTTCGGCGGCTTGGCGGATTCCGTTTTGCTGGCGAGCAGCGAGGCGAGCAATTCGCTTTTCTCCGGCATGAGCGTGATGCGGGCTTCGCCCTGCAAGATGTTCTGCACTTCCAGCACGTCGAAGAGCGCGGCGGCCACCTGCCGGTCCTGCGAAATCTCCTTCAACGCCTCGCCCACGATGTGCGGGCGCATGGCGGCGGCCTTGGCAAATTCGATGGCCGCCGGCCGTTCCGCCGTGCTGGTGATGATGCTCACCTGGTTCGCACCGGCCTGCTTGATGGCGGAGGTGACCTGCCGCAAACGGTTCACCACCTTGGCCTCAATCTGGCTGATCATGCCCACGTCGCGGAAATGCACTTTGCGGATGTAGACCGAGCCGAGCTGGTAGCCCCACTCGTTGGACTTGGGCGAAACCTCGTCGCGGACGGTCTGGCTCATGGCGTGGCGGTCTTCGAGCATGCGTTCGAGCGGAAGGTTGTTGAGGCAGCGCACGACGGAGTTGCTGACGTTCGCGCCGAGCGAGCCGCGCGGATCGGCGTTCTTGAAGAGATACGCGATGGGGTCGCTGATGAACATCTCGAACCAGATGCCGATGCCCATGGGCGCGCCTTCCTCGGAATTGACGGGCTGGCTGCGGAGATATTCCTGGTCGAGACGCAGGTCGAGCTCGTGGCATTGGCCGAGCCAGTTCACGATGAATGCCTTCGGGCCCAGCGCGGCGAGCAGGAAGTGCAGGCCGGGTTCGTTGATGACGGCCACGACCTTGCCGAAGAGCATGTAAACTTTGCAGCGGCCCTCGCTGACGATGGTATAGAGGCCGAACGCGCGGGCGAGGCCGAGCACGAACGGCACGAGGATGGAGCAGCCGATGAAGGTGGCGACGATGGCAATGAAAAATTCCTTCATATCATTTGGCCTCCAAGATGACTTGTTTGGCTTGGTTGTAGAGCGAGAGCCGGACGTTGCGGACGTAGGTGTTCAGCGCCTCCGGGCTGTGGCCTTTCAGGTCGGCCAGTTGCGCGGTGAGCTGGCGCAGCGGCTCGACCTCGGCCTGCGCCTTGAGCGTCTCGATCTCCACAGCGCGCTTGGACTGCTCGATCTTCTGGTCGGCTCCGGCCTGCGCGAGGCTGATGTCGGACGAGACTTGGTTGTGCGCGGTGTTGATAG
>JAPLTZ010000045.1 GCA_026397895.1 Verrucomicrobiota bacterium
AGTGCTGGACGCGCCCGTGCCGCCCGACCCCGACGCTATCCCGCGCTGCGTCAACCACCCTGATTTTCCCGCCTCCATGCGCTGCACCAAGTGCGGGCGGCTGCTCTGCGGCCCGTGCATCCACATCCTCAAAGTCGCCGGCGGCATCTCCCACAAACTTTGCCCCGCGTGCAGCGGCCACTGCGAACCGCTCCCCAACATGAACCGCGACAAAAAAGGACTGTTCGGCAACCTCGTCGGAAAACTTTTCCGCCGTTGACCGTTTTCCCTGCTCGCCTCCCGCGCCGCCCTGCTGTAACCTCGCCGCCCATGTTCGAAGTCGTCAAATCCCAACTCGAAACCGCCGCGCAGAAACTCATCCACCTGCGGAGGTTTCTTTGACGTCGCCAACGCGCAAAAACGTCAGGGCGAAATCACGGCCCTGATGGCCGCCGACAGTTTCTGGAACAACCGCGAGGCGGCCCAGAAGATCATCGACGAGTCCAACACCCTCCGCAACAAAACCGAGCCGCTCCTCAAGGCCGAGAAGCAGCTCGAGGATTTCCGCGTCATGGTGGAACTCGGCGAAACCGAAGCCCCGACATCGCAGGCGCAGATTGACGCCGAACTCACGCGCGACCTCGTGAAGTTTTTCAAGGAACTCGAAGCTACCGAACTGCGCGTCTTCCTCAACGGCCCCCACGACAAGCGGAATTGCATCTTCACCATCAACTCCGGCGCCGGCGGCACCGAATCGCAGGACTGGGCGGAGATGCTTTCGCGCATGTATACGCGCTGGGGCGAGTCGCGCGGCTGGGAAGTCGAAGTCACCGACGCGCTCCCCGGCGAAACCGCCGGCCTCAAGAGCGTCACTATGCTCATCAAGGGCGAGAACGCCTACGGCTTCTGCAAGGCCGAGCGGGGCGTCCACCGCCTCGTGCGCATCTCCCCGTTCGATTCCAACAAGCGCCGCCACACCAGCTTCGCCAGCGTGGACACCATCGCCGAAATCGAGGAGAGCGACGGCTCCATCGTCATTCCGCCCGGTGAATTCAAGGTGGACACGTTCCGCTCCGGTGGCAAAGGCGGCCAAAACGTGAACAAGGTCGAGACCGCCGTCCGCATCACGCATATCCCCACCGGCCTCGTCGTCGCCTCGCAGGCGCAGCGCTCGCAGCATCAGAACCGCGCCACGGCGATGAACCTGCTGCTCTCGCGGATTTTCGCGCAGCGCGTGGACGCGGAGAAAGCCGAGATGGAACGATTTTACGGCGAGAAGGGCAGCGTGTCGTGGGGCAACCAGATTCGCAGCTACGTCTTCCAGCCCTATCGCATGGTCAAAGACCTCCGCACCGGCGTGGAAACCAGCGACGTGCAAGCGGTGATGGACGGCGACCTCGACGCCTTCGTGAACGGCTGGCTGCGCGCCGGCTGTCCGCTCAAGCGGATGCAGGGCGTGCCGGACGACGAAGAATAGCGCGCCTCCAGCCACAAAACCCACCTTGACCGTCCGGCGTGAAACTGGCAGCGTGGATTTGCTTTCAGGCCAGTTTAGCTCAGTGGTAGAGCAACGGTTTTGTAAACCGTCGGTCGCCGGTTCAAATCCGGCAACTGGCTCCAGTTTTTCCGCCACCCCGATGAACCCGCCCGCGAACTTGCCGCGCGGAAAAGCTTTATTGCAAAATAAAGTTCCGTAACCTCGCCGGACAAGCCGATGATTTTCCGCGCGCGCCAATTTGAATTTGCTTTCCCGCGCCCCGCCCTCGTCATGGGCGTGGTGAACGTCACGCCGGATTCCTTTTCCGACGGCGGAAAATTCCTGGACGCGTCCGCCGCCGTCGCGCATGCGCTGGAACTCGTCGCGCAGGGCGCGGAAATCCTCGACATCGGCGGCGAATCCACCCGCCCCGGCGCGACGCCCGTGAGCGAGGCCGAGGAATTGCACCGCGTCATCCCCGTCATCGAACAGCTCGCGGCCCAAACTAAAACCCCGCTTTCCATCGACACCACCAAACCCGCCGTCGCCCGCGCGGCACTGGCGGCGGGCGCGAGCATCGCCAACGACATCGCCGCCAACCGCGCGGACGC
>JAPLTZ010000455.1 GCA_026397895.1 Verrucomicrobiota bacterium
CAGCCCTCGGCGACGGTGAGCTTCGCGCGCGCAGCAGGCGCGGCGCCCTTCGTGGTCAGCTCGACGACCCTGGTCACCAACCTCAACGCCGACCGCCTCGACGGCATCTCCGCGGACCAGATGGCGCGCATCGACATCGACAACATCCTCTCCGGCACCCAGCTCTTCATGGGCAGCGTGCGCCACGAGGGCGGGGTCACCTTCGCGGCGCCGTCCTCGGTCCCGCCCTTCGCGGTACAGAGCAGCGTGCAGGTGAACGGCCTCGACGCAGCCCTCGTGAACGGCAAGACGGCCGCGCAGATCACCGCCGACGCCATCTCCGGCTCCACCAACGCCACCACCCTGGCCGGCCAGGCGGCGACCTACTACACGAACGCCGGCAACCTCACCGGCAGCGTCCCCGACGCCACCCTGCCGGCGGCGCTGGCGCGCACCAGCGGCGCGGCCACGCCCTTCGCCGACGGCTTCCTCGCCCTGCGCGCCACCTCCGGCACGGCCACGACCACCCTGCACGGCACCGCCACCGCGGGGAACGTCGACTTCAACCTGCCCGCGACCTCGGGGACGGTGCTCACCACCGGCAACCTCGCCAGCATCACCGCCGTGGGCACCGTCCTATCGGGAACCTGGCAGGGCACGGCCATCGCCGTCACCAGCGGCGGCACGGGCGCGACCACGGCCGCTGGCGCACGCACCAACCTCGGCGCGGCGGGCAGCGGCGCCAACAGCGACATCACCGCGCTGGCCTCGCTGAGCGGCACCACCACCCTCAACGCGAACAACGCCGTGGGCCTCTCCATCCGCGCGGGAGGCGCGCAGGGCGCGACCAACCTCGTCGAGTGGCGCTCCTCGGGCGGCGTCACGCTGCTCTCCGCCATCGACGCGACCGGCGCCTTCACCGGCACCGCCAGCACCGCCGCCAGCGCCAACGCGCTGCGCGGCGTCAACGTGGCCGCAGCAGCGCCGACCACCGCGCAGGTGCTCCGCTACAACGGGGCCACGCTGGCCTGGACACCATCGACGCTCTCGGTGGCCACCGACGTCGGCGGCGTCCTCGCCATCCTCAACGGCGGCACGGGCTCCGCGTCGCGCAACTTCGTCGACCTCTCCAGCAGCGAGACCATCGCCGGCACCAAGACCTTCTCCAGCACCATCGGCGGCAACATCAGCGGCTCGGCCGCGAGCTTCACCGGCAATCTCGCCGGGGACGTGACCGGCCCCCAGGGCACCACCGTCGTCGGCAAGCTGCAGGGGCGCACGGTTTCGGCCGCCGCGCCCAGCGACACGCAGGTCTTGCGCTATGTCGCCGGCAGCTCGTCGTGGACGCCCGTGGCCCTCTCGGTGGCCCTCGGGACCGAGGTCAGCGGCACCCTCCCGCTCAGCAAGGGCGGAACAGGCGTCGCCGCCCCCGACGCGGCCTCCGCCCTCGCAGCCCTCGGAGGCGCGGCGCGCGGCGCGAACAACGACATCACCTCCATCGCCGGCCTCACCACCGCCCTCAGCGTCGGCCAAGGCGGCACCGGAGCAGTCACCGCCCCGCTCGCCCTCGCCGCCCTCGGAGGCGCTGCCAAGGGCGCCAACAACGACATCACCTCCATCGCCGGCCTCACCACCGCCCTCAGCGTCGGCCAAGGCGGCACCGGAGCAGTCACCGCCCCGCTCGCCCTCGCCGCCCTCGGAGGCGCTGCCAAGGG
>JAPLTZ010000275.1:0-2666 GCA_026397895.1 Verrucomicrobiota bacterium
ATGCACCAGCGAAACCCGTCAATCAGCCCCACCAGCGGGTTCAACCCATACCAGACGCCGAACCAGTGGTAGAATTTTTCGGACATGAACCCGACCGGGCAGACGTAGATGCCGAGGCGCACGATGAACGGCACGATGTATTTCACATCGCGATATTTCACGTTGAGCGCGCTGAACCACAGCCCCGTCGCCATCGCCACCAGAAAGGTTGCCCCGAAGAAGACCGGCAACAAAAGCAGGCGGGATGTGAACGGCACATGATACCAGACCATCAGAACGAGCAGCAGCGCGAAGCTGATGAGCAGATCAAGCACCCCGCTCAGCACCGCGCTCGCCGGGATGAGCAGCCGCGGGAAATAGACCTTGGTGATCATGTTCTGCGAGGCGATGAGCGAGTTGCTGCTCTCGGTGAGCGCGTTGGCGAAGAACATCCACGGCAGCAGCGCGACGAAGTTGAAGACCGCGAACGGCGCGCCGCCGCTGGACATCCCGGCAACCTTGCCGAACACCACGGTGAAAACCGCCATTGTCAGCAGCGGCTGCAACACGGCCCAGGCGACGCCGAGATAGGTTTGCTTGTAGCGGATCAGGACGTTGCGCCAGGACAGCAGCCAGAACAGCTCGCGGAAGCGCCACAGCTCCTGAAAATCAATCGCCACCAGCCCGTGCTTGCGGCGGAGGACCCGGTCGAAACCGGCGTCGCCGGTCGCCGGGACGGCCGAAGCGGTGGAAGTGTTTGCGCTCATCGAACGGGGTTACAGGTTTCAGAAAACGCGGGAAAAATACCGGATGCCGCCGCAGCCGTAAAGCTTATGTCCGGCTTCATTCGAGTCCGTTTTCACGCAGCCAGACGGCGGTGTCCGGGCTTTCGACCAAGGCTTTCAACCGGTCGACACCCGCCTCGTCGGCGATGGATCGCCCGGCGTGCACATCGTCCAGCAACTGCCGCCCGATGGCGTGGCTGAAGTGCACGAGGTCGCAATAATTGGCCGCGTTGGTGATGATTTCCGACCGCGCCTGAAAATCAAACAGCCGGACGTTGGGCAGCGCGCGGGTCTGTGCGATGATGTGCCGCTTGTTGGCCAGGAGATTGACGAAAACCTGCGGGTTGGCGGCGGTGAGGTTGGCGTAGTAGGCCAGCGAGAACGGCGGAAAATAGAGATTGAAACTCACTTCGGGATGGGCGCGCAGCGCGGGCAGGATGTGCGCGTCAAAGTTCGCGTTGAGGTTGGTGGCGGTGTAATCGCCGGCGGCACGGACGAACTGGGCATTGCGGCTGGCGGCGTATTTTTCCCAGGAGCGGCGGAGCGACGCCGCGCCGAAAGTCTTTTTGTTGTGCCACACGAACACCTCGTCCGGGGTGCGCGACTGATAGGTGGGCAGCCCGGCGCGGCGGAGCAGGATTTTCAGGCTCGCCTTGCAGGTGTCCACGTTCAACAGGTAATTGTTCAATTCGTTCCACGGGTTCTCGTCGTAGAAATAGAACGGAAAACTGCCGTCGTAGTTCGCCACCCAGTCCGGGCTGCCGCGCAGATATTCGTAATTCAGATCCCAGATGACCGCCTTGGCGCGACCGGCGCGCAGGGCGACATCGAGGGCGAGATGCTGCTCGCGGACGGACGCGCCCTGCATGGCGAGGTTGAGCGAGCGCCAGCCCAGCCGCTCCCGCACGTCCGCGCTCTCGATGGTTTCGGAAACGGAGGTGCCGAGCACGACGGCGTCGTAGTCGTAGTTCTTCGCGATGCCCGGCGCTTGAAAGCGTTTTTCGCCGATGAGCAGCGGCGGGTAGCTCGCGCGCCGGTAAAATTGCAGCGGGTCAACAAACCAGTTGAGCGCGATGACGCCGATCCCGCCCGCGAGGAACACGCCGAACAGGATGCGGAGATAACGGTTGAAGGCTCGTGGGTCCATGGCGCGTCAGAATTGAAAATACAGAAACTCCGTGACCTGGCACAGGTGCAACACGGCGACGAGGAACGCGCCGGCCAGCAACCCGGCCCACATCGCGCCGGGCCGCCATTGCCAGCGGCGGGCGGGCGGGAGTTCGCCCGCCGGCGGAAAGTCGAGCGCCGGGGCGAAGCGCGCCATGAGCTGCTGCGAGTTGGGCAGACACCAGACCACGGCGAGCAGCGAAACCGTCCACAGGATTTGCCGGGCGGCGGATTTGATTTCGGCGGCGTGCACGGCCAGCAGCGCAGAAAGGTGGCTCATGGATTTCAGCAGATGCAGCGCGGCGGACAAGGTTTCCGCGCGAAAAAACACCCACGCGAACAGCACCGCAAGAAACGTGAGGGCGGTGGCGAAAATCTTTCCCGCCACCGTGCTGCGGGCGAGGTCGTGTCCGCGCGCGCGCCGCCAGCCGTGCCAGGCGTGGTTGATCGCGAGATACGCGCCGTGCAAACCACCCCAGATGATGAACGTCCACCCCGCGCCGTGCCACAGGCCACCGAGCAGCATGGTGAGGAAGAGGTTCGCGTATCGCCGCGCCGGCCCGTGGCGGTTGCCGCCGAGCGGAATGTAGAGATAATCGCGCAAGAACCGCGAGAGCGTCATGTGCCAGCGCCGCCAGAACTCGATGATGTTCCACGACCGGTAGGGCGAGTTGAAATTCACCGGGAAATGCACCCCGAACATCTTGGCCAGCCCGATGGCCATGTCCGAGTAGC
>JAPLTZ010000275.1:2699-16099 GCA_026397895.1 Verrucomicrobiota bacterium
TCTGCAACGCGTAGGCGACGACCCCGCCCCATGCGGTCCACGCCCCAAGATCGCCGCCGGTCTTGGCGAGATCGAAGACCGGCGAGGAATATTTCGCGATGCCGTCGGCCAGAACGGTTTTCTTGAACAGGCCGATGATGAACAGGCTGAACCCGACGGAAATGATTTCCGGGTTGAACCGGAAGAGATCCTTGTGGCCGAACTGCGGGATGACGTCCTTGTGGTGGATGATGGGGCCGGCGATGAGGTGCGGAAAAAACAGGACGAAGAGCGCGTAATCGAGCGGGTTGTATTCGTGTGTTTCGCCACGATACGCGTCCACCAGGTAGGCGATCTGGGTGAAGGTGAAAAACGAAATGCCCAGCGGCAGGATGACGTGTTGCAACGGCAGCGCGAAGCCGCCCAGCGCATCCAGATTGGCGATGAGGAAGTCGGTGTATTTGTAATAGCCCAGCAGGATCAGATTGGCCGCGACGCCCAGCGTCAGGAAGGCTTTGCCGCGCGGCGTGCGGGCGTTCCGGCCCAGATGCACCCCGACGAGGTAGTTGAAAGCCATCGAGCCGCTCACCAGCCAGAGATATTTCGGATTCCACCAGCCGTAGAAGGCGAACGACATCAGCACCACCCAACCGATGGCCGCCCGCCGGTGACCGCACCGCCCCAGCACGATGAACCCCGCCCAGATCAGCGGCAGAAAGGCGAAGATGAAAACGTAGGAGTTGAACAGCATGGGCGGGAGGCGGGGAATCCGGTTGCGGTTACATCAGATTGCCTCGATACCAGTCCAGCGCGGACTCCAATCCCTCGCCGAGCTGATGCGTGGGCGCGTAGCCGAGCAGACGCTGCGCCTTGCCGACATCGGCCAGCGAATGGCGCACATCACCGGCGCGAAAATCCTGATACACCGGCTGCGCGTCCGGCAACGTGGCGTCGCGGCGGCGCAGGCCGTCGAGGATGAAGCGGTAAAGCTGGTTCAGCGTCGTGCGCTCGCCGACGGCGACGTTGTAGGCCTGGTTGACGGCGTCGGGATTCGTGGTGGTGGCGGCGAGCAGGTTGGCTTGCACGACGTTGTTGATGAAGCAAAAATCACGGCTGGTCTCGCCGTCGCCGTTGACGAGCACCGGTTCGCGGCGCAGCACGGCAGCCACCCATTTCGGAATCACGGCGGCGTAAGCGCCGTCCGGGTCCTGGCGCGGGCCGAAGACATTGAAGTAGCGCAGGCCGATGGCCGACATCCCGTAGGCGCGGGCGAAAACGCCGGCGTAGATTTCGTTCATCCACTTCGTCGCGGCGTAGGGCGAGAGCGGCTGGCCGATCTTTTCCTCCACCTTCGGCAATTCCGGCGCGTCGCCATAGACGGCGCTGCTGGAGGCATAGACAAAGCGTTTGACCTGCGCGGCACGCGCGGCTTCGAGCATGTTGATGAAGCCGGTGACGTTCGCGGCGTGGCTGGCGACCGGCTCCTCGATGGAGCGCGGCACGGAGCCGAGCGCGGCCTGATGCAAAACAAAATCCACCCCGGCGCAGGCGCGGGCGCAGGCGGCGGGCGCGCAGATGTCGCCCTCGACGAACGTGAAGTTTTCCCACTGCGCGGGCGTGACGAGCTTTTCGACCTCGGCGAGGTTGTGGCGCTTGCCGGTGGCGAAGTTGTCGAGGCCAACGACGCGCTGGTCGAGTTTCAGCAGCGTCTGCAAAAGATTCGAGCCGATGAAGCCGGCGACGCCAGTGACGAGCCAGGTGCGCGGCGCGGCCTTGAGTTCGGTTTGGAGTCGGGTGTAGGCGGACATGGTGATTTACGCTTTCCAGACTTTGCCGGCGTCCACTTGGCAATCCACCATGGCGTTGCGGGTGTCCACGACGAGCGGTGCCCAGTCGGCGAGTTGCTGGTAGTTGACGGCTTTGTGCGCGGTGGAAATCAGGACGGCGTCGAAGCCGGAAATGGTTTCGCGGTTCCACGTCACGGATTTCGTGCCGGCCCAATGCGGGTGTTCGCGGGTGAGCCGGATTACGGGAACGTGCGGGTCGTGATACGCGACTTCCGCGCCCTGGGCCTTGAGCAAGTCCAGCAGATGATAGCTGGGCGACTCGCGGTCGTCGTCCACGTTGGCCTTGTAGGCGAGGCCGAGGATGAGGACGCGGCTGCCGTTGACGGATTTCTTTTTGGAATTGAGCGCCTCGGCCACGCGGCTGACGACATGGTGCGGCATGGCGGTGTTGATTTCGCCGGCGAGTTCGATGAAGCGCGTGTTCTGGCCGTATTCGCGCGCTTTCCACGTCAGGTAAAACGGGTCAATCGGGATGCAGTGTCCGCCCAGACCGGGGCCGGGATAAAACGGCATGAAGCCAAACGGCTTGGACTTGGCGGCGTTGATGACCTCCCAAACGTCAATGCCCATCGCGGCGTAAACGACCTTGAGCTCGTTGACGAGCGCGATGTTGACACCGCGGAAAATGTTTTCCAGCAGCTTCGTCGCCTCGGCCACGCGGCAGGAGGAGACGGGGACGATGGTCTTGATGGCGATGCCGTAAAGCGCCTTCGCCTTTTCGAGGCACGCGGGCGTCAGACCGCCGACGACCTTGGGAATCTGCGCGACTTTGCTGTCAGGGTTGCCGGGATCTTCGCGCTCGGGGGAGAAGGCGAGGTGGAAATCCTTTCCGGCGATGAGGCCGGAACCCTTTTCCAAAACCGCGCGCAAATCCTCGTCCGTCGTGCCGGGATAGGTCGTGGATTCCAGCGAGACGAGCGTGCCGCGCTGGAGATGCGGCGCGATGGACCTGCCGGTTTCGAGGATGTAGGAGATGTCCGGCTCGCGGTTTTTGTTGAGCGGCGTCGGCACGCAAATGATGACCGCCTGCACGTCCTTGACGCGCGCGAAGTCGGTGGAGGCGGAGAGATGCCCCTCGCCAACGATTTTCTTCACGATGTCGCCGTCAATGTGCTCGATGTAGCTGCGCCCGGCGTTGATGGCTTCGACTTTCCTGGCGTCAACGTCCAGTCCCAGCACGTGCGCGCCGTTGCGGGCGAACTGCAGGCAAAGCGGCAGGCCGACATAACCCAAACCTACGATGGCAACGTTCATATTGGTGGAATCCTCCGCGCAGAATGCCCACAAAGCCGGCGGAAGAAAAAGGATTTTTTATGTGGATTCCGGCGGAATGGGCGGGGCCGCCCGAAAATTCACTTGCCTTGCTTCGGCGCGATTCCCTACATTGCCGCCCGCAGTTTCGCGAAAGGCTGGGGTCGTAGCTCAGTTGGTAGAGCGTCTCGTTCGCAATGAGAAGGTCGCAGGTTCGATCCCTGTCGGCTCCACCAGCCTTCGCCCTCCGCTGCGCTCCGGGCTTCGGCTCGGCAGGCCAGCGGGTTCTCGCAGCGGAGGGCGAAGGCTGCCGCGCCGGAGCGCAGCGGAGGCGGGCCATCCCTCACTGCACTTCAAAAAATTGCTGCAAGCTTCAGTCCGGCTGGCCAGCTACTTCATCAAAAAAGCAGATGGGAAAGCGCCGGTTAATTTTCTTGCGCAACCCCGTTTAGCATTTAACTTCGCTGCGTCCTATGGCAGCGAAAAAATACCGAGCAAAACCAACCCGCCGGCCCAAAACCTTGGCCGCCGCCCGGAGCCAATTCCGCCGCCCCGCCCCGCCGGCGCCCGCGCCCGTCAAAGCCGCCGCCCCCTACGAACCCCCGCCGCTGACCGAGCGCGAGCGCGGCGGTTACGACGGCGACACCGCCATCAAACTTTACCTCCGCGAAATTGGCCAGGTGCAGTTGCTCACGCCGCAGGAGGAAATCGTGCTCGCCGCCAGGATCAAACGCGGCGACAAAAAAGCGCGCGAGCACATGATCAAGGCCAACCTCCGCCTCGTCGTCAAGATCGCCCGCGACTACGAAGGCCTCGGCCTCCCGCTCCTCGACCTCATCAGCGAAGGCAACATCGGCCTCATGAAAGCCGTCGAGCGCTTCGACCCGAAAAAGGGCGGCAAACTTTCCACCTACGGCTCGTGGTGGATCAAGCAATCCATCAAGCGCGCCCTCGCCAACCAGTCCAAGACCATCCGCCTGCCCGTGCATCTCGTGGACAAAATCTCCCGCATGCGCCGCACCGCGATGAAACTGCACGAGGAACTTGGCCGCGAACCCACCAACGAGGAACTCGCCGCCGAACTCGGCATCTCCGCCGCGCGCGTGGCGCAGATGTATACCGCCGCCATCCGGCCCGCCTCGCTCGACGCCCCCATCGGCGACGACGACTCCCACAGCTACGCCGAAATCGTGCAGGACGAAAACGCCACCTCGCCCTACCAGATGCTTGAGGACAAGACCGTCACCGACATGATGCAGGAGATGGTTCAATCCCTGAACCCCCGCGAAGCCACCATCCTCCGCACCCGCTTCGGCCTCGACGGCGGCAAGGAAAAAACCCTCGAGGAAGTCGGCCAGAAATTCGGCGTCACCCGCGAACGCGTCCGCCAGATCCAGAACATCGCTCTGCGCAAACTCCGCCGCCTCGTCGAAAAACTTGAAAAGCAAAAAGAATAACCAACCCCAATGATCACCGCCCAAGACATCGCCGCCGCCATCCGCAACGTCCCCGACTTCCCCAAGCCCGGCATCCAGTTCAAGGACATCACCCCCGTCCTCGCCGACGCGAAACTGTTTTCCGCCTCCATCGACCTGCTCACCCAGAACTTCAAGCCCGGCGATGTGGACGCCATCGTCGGCATTGACGCGCGCGGCTTCATCTTCGCCGCCGCCGCCGCCGTCAAACTCCAGGCCGGCTTCATCCCCGTCCGCAAAAAAGGCAAGCTCCCCTACGAAACCTACGAGCAGGCCTACGACCTGGAATACGGCACCAACACCATCGCCATCCACACCGACGCCGTCCACCCCGGCAGCCGCGTGCTGCTGATTGACGACCTCCTCGCCACCGGCGGCACCGCCGCCGCCGCCGCCGCGCTCCTCGAAAAAGTCGGCGCGAAAGTCCTCGAAATCAACTTCCTCATCGAACTCGCCTTCCTCGAAGGCCGCAAAAAATTAGACCGTTACCCTGTGCGCTCGCTCATCGTCTACTGAACCGCGCCGCAACCCACGTTGCGGGTGCTGTTCCGATGAAACACGAAATAACGACCCAACCGCGCCGGGAATTCCTCAAGCGCGCCGCCGTCGCCGCCGCTGGCGTCGCCCTGCAACCATACCTGCCCGCCGCCGGCACCAACCCGCCCGCGACCACGCCGCACCCCGGCGGCATTCCCCGCCGCCCGCTCGGTCGGACAGGCGAAATGGTTTCCCTCATCGGCTTGGGCGGTCACACCCTCGCCCTCGCCAAGACCGAAAGCGAGTCCATCCGCATCGTCCACGAAGCCGTTGATGCCGGCCTCAACTTCATGGACAACGCCGGCGAATACAACGAAGGCCGCTCCGAACGCATCATGGGGCAGGCGCTCAAAGGCCGCCGCGACCGCGCCTTCCTCATGACCAAAGTCTGCACCCACGGCAAAGGCAAGGACGTGGGCATGCAACTGCTGGAAGAATCCCTCAAGCGCCTGCAAACCGACCGGCTCGACCTGTGGATGATCCACGCCATCGAAAAACAATCCGAAGTGGACGCCGCCTTCGCGCCCGGCGGCGTGATCGAGGCGCTGGAACTGGCGAAGAAACAGGGCAAGGTGCGCTACGTCGGTTTCACCGGCCACAAAGACCCGAAGCTCCACCTCGCCATGCTGAAACACGACTACCATTTCGATGCCGTGCTCATGCCCATCAACTGCTTCGACGCCGGCCAAGCCGGATTCCGCACCGACGTTCTCGCCGAACTGAATCGCCAGCAGATTGGCGCGCTCGGCATCAAGAGCATGGGCGGCGCGCCCGCCAACGTCGTGCGCTCCGGAAAACTCACCGCCGCGCAAGCCATCCGCTTCGCCTTGAGCCATCCCATCACCACGCAAATTGTCGGGATGAATTCGCTCGAAAACCTTCACGCCAACCTCGCCACCGCCCGCAACTTCAAGCCGCTTTCCGAAATCGAAATCAGTGACCTCGTCCAGCAATTCGCCACCGCCGACAACCGGATGCGGTTTGCGAATTACACGCATCCCGATTACCGCGACGGCAGTTTCAATCCGGCACATTGGGCTTGAAATGAATTCCCCACATTCCCGCAACCGCCGGAAATTCCTCCGCGAAACCGCCACGCTCACCGGCGTCACCGCGCTGCTCGGTCCGAAATTCCTCATCCGCGACGCGCCGCCGCCCTGCCCCGTCATTGACACCCACATCCATCTCTACGACCCCGCCCGCCCCGGCGGCGTGCCGTGGCCGCCCAAGAACAACGCCGTTCTCTACGCGCCGCACCTGCCGAAAAATTTCCAGCAACTCACCGCCAAGCACAACGTCGTCGGCGGCGTCGTGCTCGAAGCGATGGCCGAACCCGCCGACAACGAGTGGGTGCTGAACCTCGCCAAGGACAATCCGCTCATCGTCGGCTACATCGGCCGGCTCTTTCCCGCCGCGCCAGACTTCGCCGCGCATTTTGAGAAATACGCCGCCGACCCGATTTTTCGCGGCCTGCGCCTGAGCCAGAAGATGCTCACCGAGTTCGACACGAAATCGTTCGCAACCAACCTCCAGCGGCTCGCCGACCGCCAACTCACCGTGGACGTCGTCGGCGGCAGCGCCATGTTGCCGGACGTGCTTCGGCTCGCCCGCCGCTGGCCGGAGTTGCGCGTGGTCATCGACCATGTGCCGTTCAAGAATTGGGACGGCGACCTCGCCGAACTGCGCAAGGAACTGGCGGAACTCGCCCGCGAGCCAAACGTATACGCGAAAATTTCCTACGTCGCCCGCCGCGTGGACGACCGGCCCGTCGCCGCGCCGGAATTCTACCGGCCCGCGCTCGACGCGCTGACGGAACTCTTCGGCCCGGATCGCGTGCTCTACGGCAGCAACTGGCCCGTGAGCAACCTCATCTCGCCCTACGAAAACCTGTTCAACATCGTCGCGGACTATTTCCAGACGCGCGGCCGGGAAGCGGCGGAAAAGTTTTTCTGGAAGAACTCCCGTGCCGCCTACCGCTGGATTCCACGCGGCGCAGCAAAGTCGCTGCGGGAGGGATGAGTTACTGATTGACCACAAAGACACGAAGACACAAAGGTTTTTTGTTTCGTGCCTTTGCGCCTTCGTGGTTAAACCCCCTCGCGTGCCCCTCCGCCTGCCGGGGAGTTTCTTGACATCCGCCTCTGTTTCCGGTTTCATCTGCGGCGTTCGAATGAAAACGAATATTACAGTCAAACAAACCACCGGCACTCCGCGCGTGCATGGACTCATGTCCATCTGGCAGCGCGGCACGATGTGCTTTGGCAGCGCGGGAGGAATTTTCTAAGCGACTTTGAAGATTTTTGAGCCCGCGATTGCCAGTCAATCGCGGGTTTTTTGTTTTAACCGGGATGCCCTGCGCGTCCCTCACAAAAAAAGGAAAACATGATGAAAACGAACCGCTATTTCAGCCGGACGAACCGTCGCGAAGCCACGGTCGTCCCCACCGCGCCCTTTCGGGGCGTGACCGAGGTCAAACTGGAGCGCCTCAAGGAGCAACTCCTCGCCGAGGAATTGCGCCGGGCGACCGCCGTTGATCTCGGCGCGCCTCTACGCCTTGCCGCCGAGGAAGCCGCCGCCCTCGCGTGGCTCACGCCCTATCCGCTGCTCCTGCTGCCCGCGTTGCTGGAGGAAAAGGCGCTCGCCGCCCGCCGCAAGGCCGGTCGTCAGGCGCAAATCCGGCACCGCAGCAGCGGATTGCTGACGCTGGCGGAGTAAATCCACTTACGCCAAGGAGCGTGAAGCTGGGATGGGGAGCGTCGTGAAAGCGGCGCTCCTTTTATTTCGCCGTAAATTCGTTGACGTATTGCTTCAACTTGTTAACAAAGTAACCATGAAAGCTGCGATTCTGATTCTTGGCCTTACGATTATAGTAGCGTTCGGACAACCGCCTCCCCAAAGTCCAAACTGGGTTGCTCAACCGACTGAAGGCGAAATGGCGGAACAACAACGCATCCTTACAAGAGCTTACCTCTCTCAACAAAGCCTAGAACAACGGAAGATTAACAGCCAACAGGAAGAAGTCCTCAAAATTTACGCAAAAGACCCTTGGCGAAAAAATGATGGTAAAACCAATTATGTTGGCGATACAGGTTGGCTGCAATTCCAAGGCAAAGTCCAAAAAATCGAACCTCACGGAATTCTTTTCAGAGGCAAGTTTGGAACAGTTTTGACTATTAAGACTGAAGGCGGAGAAGATGCAGAATCAATTACAAGAACAACCCGTGAAAATTTTTCTGGCAATGCGAATTTGGGAACTTCCTCTAGCGCCAAATCAACGAAATCACCAAGGGCTTTAACCAACAACTACACCGGTAATTACACCGGCAGTTACTCCGGAAAAGCTCGCGTTGCAGGGGAATCATCCTCTGTGGCCGTAACGATGTATGAAAGAAACAAAAAAATCATTTACGGCGATGATTACTTCATAATTGTGAACTTTCCATTTCCAACACAAATCGGAGAGGGCTTTGAAAGCATGATGGCTTGCGACGAGGGATACCTGACTTATACAAATTCATCGCACCAAGTATTAACAGTCCGCAAACTCAACTATGGGACGCCGTGCATTAAACAATGGTCTCCAGAGGAAATCGCCGCAGCCAAAAGACAGGTTGAAGTAGAAAGAGAAATTTTAAGAAAAGCCGAAGAAGACCGTCGCAATAATGAAATCGCAAAACAAAAAACTGCTTTGGAAAAAGCAGTCAAAAATGATTTGGCTCTGGTTGAAATCGGCGATCCAATAGCCATGCGTCGCATGGGCGACCGCTATCGTGACGGCAATGGTGTTGAAAGGGATTTGGCTAAATACGAAGAGTTCTACAAAAAAGCTGACAGGGTTGAAGAAACATTGATTCGCAAACAACAAGAAGAACAGAAACTCAGGGAACAAGCGGAAAAACAGCAGATGATTGATTCATATACTGAACAATCAAACAAAGGAAACATCAACGCCATGATCAGATTGGGTAAATGTTACCGGGATGGAGATGGCGTAGAAAAAGATTTAAAAAAGGCGAAGGAGCTTTTTCAGAAGGCTGCGGGGACTTACATGGTGGGCTTTGAAAACTCGCGGTTGGACGCGGCAAAGTTAATTTCAACTTGTGAATAGTTAACTCGAAAGAGTCAACGATTCTTGCCTTGTTCCACAATAGCCGGGTCGCCGTAGAGCGTTAAGATGCCCGCATGCGCATTTTGCCCGCAACCAACCGGCTCACCAGCCCGACCCGCCCAGCGTTTTCAACTGTCGGTCGGTCACCAGCCAAACGAAGCCGCGTTTCGCCGCCTGCTCCCGGACTTGCGCCTGCCGTTCCTTGCGCCGGGGATATTCGATGTCGAGCACGGGCTTGTGCGCGGTGGTCAGCGGGGCGAGGCATTCCAGAACGTATTTCATGTCGGCGGCTTTCTGCAACTTGTCGCCATCGGTGAACAGGTCTTCCACGCCGACGGCATCCACCGTGCGAAGGAAATCCGCGTGGGCGAAAAGTTGCGTTCCATTCTGCGGAATGACCAGCGCAGTGGAATTTTTCTGCCGGGCGCGCGCGGCGACGGCCTTCACCCAGTCCACCATGTCGCGGCGGAAACTCTGTTTCGTCTCCGGGTTCAACCGGTCATCAATGAAGTTCTTCCCGTCCTGCTCGAAGGTTTCAAACCCGTCCACAATGTCGAGATACACGCCATCGAAACCGCTCGCCACAATCTTGTCCACGGCAGCGAGGATGATGCGCTGCCAGTCAGCCTGCCAGTATTTGACGCGGTAGTTGCCCTTCCACTCGGGATTCTCCGCGAGCAGGAACGCCGGCGGATTCGTTTTCCAGGAGCGTTGCCAATATGTGCGATAATCCTCGGCCTCGCCAATCGAGAGATACGCCACGACCTTGCGACCGACTTTCCCGACGCGAATGGCCGTCAGGTCGGCGACCTGCCACGGCTCTTCGTTGCTGAACGCGGCATCAAGCACGATCCAATCCCGGCCGCACGCCGCGAGCTTCGCCACGGCTTCCGCCTTGGACTTTGCCAGCGAATCTGCCTGCAACACGTAGGCAAACGAGGCGGGCGGCGATGGCTGCGCAGAAACAAAATTCACAAATGCGAGCAGCAATACCCAACGGGACAAACGCAGAGGCGCAGTGGACGCAAAGACGCGCAGAACGGGCAAAACCCGTTTCACGAAATCGTGTGCCGGCCAATCTGAAATCATGCTCTGCGCTCCTCCGCGCTCTCTGCGTCTGCGTTAATCCGTTTTTTTCGACCTCATGGTTGCGGTCAGGTTTCCGGCGGTCTGCCGACCGCCGCTACAAGTTCACCACCGCCGGGTCGCCGTAGAGCGTGAATAGTCCGGCGCGCTCAATCTTCACATCCATCAGTTCGCCGCGATGCCGCGCGTTGCCGTCGAACACCACGATGCGGCCGCAGCGCGTGCGGCCCGTCATCCGGGCGTCGTTGTTCCGGCTCGGGCCTTCCACGAGAATCTGCACGCGCTCGCCGACCAGCTTGCGGTAGCGCCGCGCGCCGATTTCGTTGATGACTTCCAGCAGCCGCGCGTGCCGCGCCTCGATGACGTCCTCGGCAAGCTGATCCGGCATCGCCGCCGCCGGCGTGTCGCGGCGCGGGGAGTATTTGAAAAGGAATGCGTTGTCGAACTCCGCCTCGCGCGCGAGCGAGAGCGTCTGCTCAAAATCTTCCTCCGTCTCGCCGGGAAAGCCCACGATGATGTCTGTGGTGAGGCCGATGTCCGGTTTGGCCGCGCGCAACTTGCGGATGATTTCCAGAAACCGTTCGCGCGTGTAGCCGCGGTGCATGAGCTTGAGCACACGATCGCTGCCGCTCTGCACCGGCAGATGCGCGCTCTCGCACAACTTGGGCAGCCGCGCGTAGGCCGCCACCAAGTCATCGCCGTAACCTTTCGGATGCGGCGAGGTGAAGCGGATGCGCTCCAGCCCGTCAATCTCGTGAACGGCTTCGATGAGCTGGACGAAAGGGGATAGTTGGAGTCCACGCTTTAGCGTGTCCGGCGTTTGCGGATGTTCGGACAAGCTAAAGCTTGGACTCCAACCCCGTTTGCCGTAGCTAGTCACGATCTGGCCGAGCAAGGTGATTTCCTTCACACCGCGCGAAACGAGTTCGCGGCATTCGGCGACGATGTCGGGAATCGTGCGGCTGCGTTCCTCGCCGCGCGTGTGGGGCACGATACAGAAGGTGCAGTATTGGTTGCAGCCTTGCATGATGCTGACGAACGCGGTCACGGCGCTCTTCGCGGTGCCGTTGAGCAGATGTTCCTTGATCGTGCCTTCGCTACCCTGCTCTTCCGCGACGTCCACGATTTTTTTCTGCCGTCCGGCGAGAAGTTCGTCGAGATATTCCGCCGCACGATGGAATTTCTGCGTGCCGAGAACGAGGTCAACGTCCGGCAGCTTGTCGATGAGCTCCTGCCCGCGGCTCTGCGCCATGCAGCCCATGAAGCCGAGCACCACATCGGGGCGGCGCTTGCGGAAATTGCCCGCGAGATTCTCCATCTTCATCAGCGCCTTCTGCTCGGCGTTGTCGCGCACGGAGCAGGTGTTGAGCAGGACGACATCCGCCGTCTTCTCCGAGGCCGCGATGGTATAGCCCTTGGCGACGAGCTGCGCGGCGACGGCTTCGCTGTCGCGCTCGTTCATCTGGCAACCGTAGGTTTTGATAAAGACACTTGGCATGATGCGAGAACGTGGAGAAGTTAAGCCAGCCACACGCGGTTGCAAAGCGGAATGCACGTTTCCCGGCTTGCCGTGGGGAAACCGCTGTGCTTATTTGACGGCGCTTGAAAAAATCCGAACGCCCCGCCATCCCGCGCAAGACGGTCTATCGTCTTTCCATCTACCTGCGCTGCCTGGCGCGGTTGCGCGAAAACAAAATCAAGACCGTCTCCAGCGAGACGCTCGCCAAGGTCGCGGGCGTCAAGCCCACGCAATTGCGGAAAGACCTCACCTACTTCGGCCAATTCGGCACGCGCGGGCTCGGCTATGACGTGGCAGAACTCTCGCGCATGATCTCGGACGAGCTGGGCACGACGCGCCTGCAACCGGTCATCCTCGTGGGCGTGGGCAACCTCGGCCTCGCGCTGCTGTCGTATCGCGGGTTTGAGAAGGAAGGTTTTGAAATCATCGCCGCGTTCGACGTGGACACGCGCCGGCAGCGCGGCAAGAAAATCCGCCAGCCGATCCTGCCGATGGAAAAACTCGCCGGGTTCGTCCATCAAAACGCCGTGAAGATGGCGATCCTTTCCGTCCCCGCCGCCGTCGCGCAGGAAGTGACCAACACGCTCATGCAATGCGGCATCACCGGCATCCTGAACTTCTCGCCCATCGTCCTCGACGTGCCGGAAGACGTGATGGTCAACAACGTCAACCTCGCCATCGAGCTGGAGAACTTGAGCTATTTCATTCAGGAGTGAGAGTCTGATTGAAAACTTGAGACTGGCGGCAAGATGCCGCCCGAACTCGCAGCCAAGATGGCTGCGCTACGCCGCGTAGCGCACGCTTCCAGCGTGCGGGTTAGCGCGGCATCCTGCCGCGCGTTTCTGTGGGTCGAAATAGACTGCTCCATTTCCAATCTTCAGGCCATTCACAAAGCTTCGCGTTCACAGGATTCATCGTCGTGTATTCGCAACAACGGGCAAGGTCGGCGTCATCGCGGACGAGATGGTCGTAGGCTTCCTTTTGCCAGAAAGGTCTGCCGATGCAATCCAGCATCCTGTTTGCCTGAGTGGCGGTGAATGATTTCCAACTGTGAAGAATGCGTGAGAGCGTGTGCGGCGGCTTGGGCCAGACGACGGCGTGAACATGGTTTGGCATCACACTCCAGGCGCGGAGTTCATAACGTTGCCCGTCGAAATGACGAAGCGCGCCGGCGACAACGTCGGCAATCTCCGGTCGCCCGAGAAAACATTCACCCCGCCCCGTGTCAAGAAAGGCGTCCACGCGGCTGGAATACCATCGGAACAACTCTTCCTGTTCGTGCCACGTCAGCGGACGTTTGGCTGCCCTGGCCTGATCAACAATCGCCGCCCGTTCCGCCTTCAACCGCCGGATCAGCTCGGCAGGCAGAGTGTCTGCCAGCCGAAAGGTGACGAAGTAAGTGCCGCCTTCACGCTTGAGATGCGGGAGTGTGTTGCGGGTGTGAAAACCGCTGACGAGGTGGCTTGGTTGGGAAACTTGGGAGACAGGTTTCACGAAGGCAGATTATCGCAGCCGTAATCTGAAGCCAAGCGCCCTGTAGCGCAGGCATCTTGCCTGCGGGTTCGGGCAGCATCTTGCTGCCAGAATTGGAACGAGGA
>JAPLTZ010000152.1 GCA_026397895.1 Verrucomicrobiota bacterium
GAACGTCCTTCCGACACGCGGGAACGTCCTTCCGACACGCGGGAACGTCCTTCCGACACGCGGGAACGTCCTTCCGACACGCGGGAACGTCCGAAGGAAAGGGCGAAACGGCTAAAATTCGCGAAAATTCAAGGAAAAACTGCGGAAATACCCCAAGAACCGCCTCGGACGAGGGAAAAGAACCGGAAGGGACGACGAGAACCTACAACCTGATGATTTTGCAGTCTATTGCTATATTAGGCCACGTCATTTGGAATCATCAATCTTGTGTGCCGCTTCCCACTCTTTGCGCTCGGCAATCATGCCAGCCAGATAAACTACGAGATACGCAATAACTGTAAGTCTGCCAACCCCATCAAACCAAGCTTTGGCTGGCTCACTGGCCAACCAAGATATAAGGAAACAGCCACAGCAGATAGTAAGAAGATGCTGGGATGTTTTTGAATACTTCGGCGCGCCCAAGCGAAACTTGTTCCAGTTGCTCAATTTCATATTATGGTGTTCTGGTTTGGTGATGTGGTCAAGTGGCCTAACCTTGTATTGAACCGCGAGTTTGCAGCCTATTACTTTTCACGGATTCAATGCTGCGACCGAAGAATTAACTTGTCGAGAGGGATTTGCGCGAGGATTTGATGCAATCATTGAATCTGCAAAGGCTGCAAACCACCCGTGTGCCGCTGCAGTTATATCCCGCCGAACAACCGCAGGAAATTCTGCTCCACTTGCGCCGCGAGTTGTTCCAGCGGTTCGCCGCGCAGTTCCGCTGCGTAGCGATACACAGCGGCAAGGTTCGCGGGATGGTTGATGGGCTTGCCGGGTTTTTCATCAGTGAACGGAAACTGGTTTAGATGATCCGGCAGTCCTTGGTCGGGCGCGTCGGTCTCGATGAGCAGCCGGTCGGCGGGGATGTGCCGGAAGGTTTCGCGCTGGCGGGCCTTGCGTTCGTGGGCGTAGTAGCCGGGAAAGGAAAAATACGCGCCGAGGTCGGCGAAGGGTTGCACCATTTCCTGCGGGCCGCCGTAGCTGTGCAGCAGGAAGCCGCGCGCGGGGCGGGGTTCAGCCTGCAGGATTTCCAACATGCGCCCCCACGTCTGCAAACAGTGGATGCTTGCGGGCCGGTCGCGTTCGGCGGCGAGGCGGAGTTGCGCGATGAAGGCTTCCTCCTGTCCGGCGTAGGGCAGGTCGGGCTTCCAGCGGTCGAGGCCGATTTCGCCGACGGCGGACGGGATGGTGTCGAGATAACGCGCGAGGTGCGTCAGCCAGTCGGCGGTGCGTTCGTGCAGATACCACGGGTGATAGCCGAAGCTGGGGAGGATTTGGAGCGCGGGTGTCTCACCCGCAGCGCTGCCGCTTGCTGATGCGCGTGGTTTGGTTGCAGGCGAAATTGCTGCGGCTGGGACAGCCGCGCTCCGCGCAAGCGCGAGGACTTGCGGCCAGTCGGTTTCGCACGCGCCGTTCACGACCATGCGGGCGACGCCGGTCTGCGCGCACGCGGCGAGCAACTCCGCCTGCCGCCCGCCGAAGCGGTCGTCCTGGAGATGATTGTGCGCGTCGTAAAAGCGGAGTGCCATGTGGGGCAAAACTATTCACAACAAAGAAACAAAGCAACGAAGGAGGAGCGGTCGGGTTTGGAGTGCGGCGACATGTCGCCGCTTTCCGACTGGCAGACATGTCTGCCAGTTCCAAAGCGCGGTCATGCCCGCGCACTCCAAAACCGGGCTAGCCCGCCACCGATTCCATTTCCCAAATCGGGCGGTTCTGCTGTTTAATGCCGCCGTGATGCGGAACGCGCTGCGCAGAATCGGACTGGCTTGCCTGCCGGTGGCGTTCGCCTGTTCGCTGTTTGCCACGAACGCGCCCGCGCCGTCCAATACGAACTTCATTGATCCCGAACTCACGGCGGAAAATCCGCAGGTGAAGCAGTTGGCCGAGGCGATGAAGAAAGAAGGGTTCAAGCCGGAGAGCATGTTGAACGCGCAATTCCTGTTTGTCTCGCTGCTCTGGGGCTCGGTGGGCGGCGGCTATCTGATTTACGCGCGCAAGCAGCGCGAGATCGTGCCGCTGCTCGGCGGCGTGGCGATGATCGCGGTGTCGTTCGTGGTCACGTCGTGGTTCTGGATGTCGGTCAGCTGCCTCGCGCTGATGGCGGGGGTGTGGCAGATGAGGCGGCTGGGGGATTGAATCCGCAATCGGCATTTGCCTCCGTCGCCGGGTTCTCGCTACCATCTGCGGATGAAATTGAATTTTTCCCTCCCGCTGCTCGCCGTGATGTTCGCCTTGAGCGCGTGCAAACAGGAAACGTCGCCGCAGAATCCGCCCGCGCCGGCCAGCCCCGCCGCCACCAACGCCGCGCCCGCGCCGGTGGCGGCGAAGTCGGCGTTTGAGAAACTCGTGGGCCGTTGGGAGCGACCGGACGGCGGGTATGTGCTGGAATTGAAGTCGGTGGACGCGGAGGGGAAAGTCGCCGCCGGCTATTTCAACCCGTCGCCAATCAACGTCGAGCGCGCCATCGCCACGACGGAGGCCGGTGCGCTGAAGGTGTTCGTGCTGCTGCGCGACGAGAATTATCCCGGCTGCACCTACAAGCTGACTTACGATGCGGCGACGGACCAGTTGTTCGGCCAATATTTCCAGGCGTCGCAGCAGGAGACTTACGACATCACGTTCGCGCGGCAGAAGTGAGCGGGGTTGGGTCGCGCCGCGAGCGGGCGGCTGGCAGTTCTTGCATGGTTTTTGTCATTCCGTCTATTTCCCGCGCCGGGCGGCGGGCTATGATGACATCATAAGCCGCGCAGAGATTTAGCAACTGGACAGCAGTTGGCTTTATCGTCCGGGCGGAAACTTGGATAAACATCATGAAAACTTCCTCGCCCGCACCCATGCCGACCTCGCGCCAACGCTTCCTCGACACGCTCAATTTCAAGCCCGTCGCCAAGCCGTGGATTCGCTGGGGCGCGTTCCTCTGGGACGAAACCATCGTGCGCTGGAAACAGGAGGGCTGGGACGGCACGCCCTTGGATGATTACTTTGACCTCGATCGGCTCGTGCGCGTGGACCCGTGGTATGGGCCGGTGCCGGAGTTCACGCGCGAGGTGATTTCGGAAGATGCCACTACCGTGACCTTCATCAATCACGAGGGCATCGTGATGCGCGAGTTCAAGGAGAACCGCGATATGAGCATGCCGCAGTTCGTGAAGTTCCCCATCGAGACACTACCGGAGTTTGAGAAGTTTGCCGCCGAGCGGCTGGCGTTGAAGGCTGACCTGCGCCTTTCGCCGGCGTGGCGGCAGATGGTCGCCAGCGGCCGCGTGCAGGCCGCCGTGGGCAAGGGGGAATTGCGCGAGGGCGAAACCGCCGCCGCGCAGCACGCCGCCGTGCAGGATGAATGGCCGCGCAAATGTTGGGCGGATCGCTGGGGTGGCTTCTTCGGCCCGCTGCGGAATCTGATGGGCGTGGAGAATCTCTGCGTGGCGTTCTACGAGGACCCGGCATTGGTCGAGCGCATGATGGCGGAGCGGGCGGATCGCATCATCGAGATCACCGGCGAAGTGCTCAAGCACACGCACATTGACACGTTCTGGTTTTGGGAAGACATGGCGTATCGCAACGGCCCGCTCGTAGGGCCGGAGTTGTTCCGCAAGTTCGCCTTCCCGCATTATCGCCGCGTGTGCGAATGGCTGCGCAGCCAAGGCATTGAACACATCGGCCTCGATAGCGACGGCAACATCACCACGCTCATCCCGCTCTGGCTGGACGCGGGGCTGACGCAATTGTGGCCGTTCGAGGTGCAGTCCGGCATGGACGTGGTGGCGGTGCGCAAGGAATACGGCAAGCGCCTCGTCATCATGGGCGGCCTGGACAAGCGCGTGCTGGCCGCCGGCGGCGAGCGGATGCGCAAGGAAGTGGATCGCGTCATGCCGCTCGTGGAGCAGGGCGGCTACATTCCCGAACTCGACCACAGCGTGCCGCCGGATGTCTCGTGGAAAAATTTCTGCGAGTATATCAATTACCTCAAGCTGCGGCTGAAACGCGGGTGAGGTCGCCCTGGCGAAAATCAGCGAGTGCTTCCCGGTAACCATCGGCGCGCGGTGTCCGTCTGACGGAGCATCATGAAAAAGCTCCTCGCGGCGGCGGCATTGTTGTTTGTGGCGGCGGGCGGTCTCCTCGCAGCGCCATCATCCTCCAAACCCAACATCATCCTCATTCTCTCCGACGACGTCGGGCTGGGCGATGTCCATTGCACCGGCGGACCGTTCCTGACGCCGAACATTGACGAGCTCGCCACCGGCGGGACGCGGTTTGAATATTGTTATACCACGCCGCTGTGCGGGCCGTCGCGCTGCCAGATACTCACCGGCCGGTATCCGTTCCGCACGGGACTCATCAGCAACCAAAGCAAGGACGCGGTCGACCCCAAGCGTGAAGTGATGATTCCGACGGTGATGAAAAAGGCCGGCTACGTCACCGCGCTCATCGGCAAGTGGGGGCAGATGGCTTACGGCCCGGTCGAGTGGGGCTTTGACGAATCCCTCAAGGAACAAGGCAGCGGCCATTACTGGCGCGACCAGGGCAAATCCTACGAGGCGAACGGCAAGCCGGTTGATTTGCCCGAAGGAAAATATCTGCCCGAAATCATGCACGATAAGGTCGTGGACTTCATCACGCGGCACAAAGACCAGCCGTTCTTTCTCTACTATTCGATGTCGCACATCCACGGCCCGATTGTGAAAACGCCCGACAGCAAGCCCGGCGCGAGCAAGGATCAGCTCTACGCCGACAACGTCGCCTACATGGACAAGCTCGTCGGCAAGCTCGTCGCCGAACTCGATCGTCTGAAACTGCGCGAGAACACGCTCATCATCTTCACCGGCGACAACGGCACGGCGAAATTCGGTCAGGAGCTTTCAACAGTCGATGGCAAACCCATCAGCGGCATGAAGGCCACCATGCTCGAAGGCGGCAGCCGCGTGCCGCTCGTCGTGAACTGGCCCGGCACGACGCCCGCCGGCAAGGTCAGCCATGACCTGACCGACTTCAGCGATTTCTTCGTGACCTTCGCCGAACTCGGCGGCGCGAAGCTGCCCGAAGGCGTGACGCTCGACGGCCACAGTTTTGCCGCGTAGATCAAGGGCGGGAACGCCGGTGACCGTGCACTGGATCGCCAGTTTGCGCCTGCTGTTCATGTCGGTGCTCGTCCTGGCATCCACTCTGTCCAGAGCAGATGAGCTGAGGCCAGCCTATCTGGACACCAGCATCCCACCGCGCCAACGACCGGCGTGGACAAAAAAGCCGCGAAGAAAGCGAAGAAAGCCAGCC
Source organism: Verrucomicrobiota bacterium (assembly GCA_026397895.1). Classification (GTDB taxonomy): domain Bacteria; phylum Verrucomicrobiota; class Verrucomicrobiia; order Limisphaerales; family JAFMIX01; genus JAFMIX01. The sequence continues at coordinate 5,317 of JAPLTZ010000152.1, forward strand.
GCCGGAAAAACTGATTTCGATTTGTGGGGGAACTGAAAAACCCGGAAGTCATCGCTGGCTTCCGGGTTTTGAATTTTCAGGGGCGGAATCAGAATGACCAGTTGACGAAAGGGAAGCCGGTGGCGAGCTTGTTCGGGAATTCCTTGAACCACGGGTTGTTCATGGCCACGTTCACGGCGCCGACCTGCACGCCGTTGAGTTTTTCGGCGTAGTTGATGAATCCCAATTGGAGGCCGTGAAATTCCTGCGCGACGTTGATCCAGCCGGATTGGAGACCGGTGAACGTGCCTTGGGAGAAGTTGACCGCGCCGCTTTGCCAACCCAGAAAGTTTCGTTGGCTGACGTTGACGAATGCCCATTGCACGCCGGTATAGGAATCGGCGTAGTTGGCGATGAAGGCCCAGCTCAGCCCCATGCTGTCGCCGGTGCTGCCGTTGACGATGCCGAGGTTGAGGCTGTGTTGCGGGTTCTCGCCCCAGATGTTCAGGGCCAGGCCATTGATCTGGGTGGTCTTGGGGTGGATCGCGATGTCCGGCGTCAGCGAGAGCTGAAGCAGGGCTTCCCCGGCTTGGACGGCGGTTACAGTGATGGCCAAGGATATGATGATGATCAGTGTTTTCATGTTTTGTTTTTTCATGCGCGACATTAACCGGCTGCCACTTGTTTAATCAATGGGGTGAACACCGTATTTGCGCAAAAACCCGGAAGCCAGTTTCCTGACTTCCGGGTTGTGAATATTAAGTTCGCTTAGCGGCGCGCTTTTGGCAGGGCGTTGCGGCCCGCGTAAACGGCATTTTTGCCGAGTTCCTGCTCGATGCGCAGGAGCTGGTTGTATTTCGCCAGACGGTCGGAGCGGCTCAAGGAACCGGTCTTGATCTGGCCGCAGTTGGTCGCGACGGCGATGTCGGCGATGGTCGCGTCCTCGGTCTCGCCGGAGCGGTGCGAGAGGACGGCACTGTAGCCGCTGAACTGCGCGAGCTGCACGGCGTCGAGCGTCTCGGTGAGCGAGCCGATCTGGTTCACCTTCACGAGAATCGAGTTCGCCGTGCCGGTATCAATGCCCTTCTGGAGGAACTTCACGTTGGTGACGAAGAGATCGTCGCCGACGAGCTGCACCTTGGCGCCGAGTTTTTCGGTGAGCAGCTTCCAATGCTTCCAGTCGCCTTCAGCGCAGCCGTCCTCAATGCTGACGATGGGATACTTCGCGCAGAGCTTGACGTAAAACTCGACGAGCTGCGCACCGGTGATGGTCTTGCCGGTGGATTTCTTGAACGTGTAGGTGCCATCGTGGTTATAGAACTCGGAGGCGGCAACGTCGAGCGCGAGGAAGATGTCCTTGCCGGCCTTGTAGCCCGCGTCCTTGATGGCTTGCAGGATGGAATCGAGCGCGTCTTCCACGCTGTTGAGCTTCGGCGCGAACCCGCCTTCGTCGCCGACGGCGGTGGAGAGGCCGCGCTTCTTGAGCACGGCTTTGAGCGCGTGGAAGATTTCCGTGATCGCGCGCAAACCTTCGCTGAAGGTCGGCAGGCCGTGCGGCATGATCATGAATTCCTGGAAATCAATCGGGGCGTCGGAGTGCGCGCCGCCGTTGATGACGTTCGCCATCGGGACGGGGAGAACTTTCGCGTTCGTGCCGCCGAGGTAGCGGTAGAGCGGGAGGCCTTTGGACTGCGCGGCGGCCTTGGCGGCGGCGAGCGAGACGGCGAGGATGGCGTTCGCGCCGAGCTTGGATTTGGTTTCCGTGCCGTCGAGCTTGAGCATCGCGGCGTCAATGCCGACTTGGTCGCAGATGCAGTGGCCGACAAGCGCTTTCGTGATCGGGCCGTTCACGTTGGCTACGGCCTTGCTCACGCCTTTGCCAAGGTAACGCTTCTTGTCGCCGTCGCGGAGTTCGATGGCCTCGTGTTCGCCGGTGCTCGCGACGCTGGGAACGGCCGCGCGGCCGATGGTGCCGCAGCAGAGGGTGACG
>JAPLTZ010000306.1 GCA_026397895.1 Verrucomicrobiota bacterium
CAAGGTCATCGCCGGCACCGGCGCGAACGCCACCGCCGAGGCCATCCATCTCACCAAGGCCGCCGAGCGGGTCGGCGCGGACGGCTCGTTGCAGGTCGCGCCGTATTACAACAAGCCCACGCAGGAAGGGCTGTTCCAGCATTTCCACGCCATCGCGCGCGCGACCAAGCTGCCCATCATCCTCTACAGCATCCCGGGCCGTTGCGGCATCGAGATCGCCGTGGAAACCGTGAACCGCCTCGCGCACGACAGCGTGAACATCGTCGGTATCAAGGAAGCCGGCGGCAACGCCGACCGCGTTTCGCAGCTCCGCGCCGCGTTGGGCGACAAGTTCAACATCCTGAGCGGCGACGATTCGCTCACGCTGCCGTTCATGGCGGTCGGCGCGCAAGGCGTCATCAGCGTGGCGAGCAACATCATCCCGCGCGAAGTTTCGCAGATGGTCAAGGCCTTCGCCGCCGGCAAGCCCGCGCTCGCGCTCAAATATCACGCAAAATATTATCCCGTGTTCAAAGACCTGTTCATCGAGACGAACCCCGTGCCCGTAAAGGCCGCGCTGGTGATGATGGGCATGATGGAGGAAGAATACCGCCTGCCGCTCGTGCCGATGAGCGCCGCCAACCGCGAGAAGCTCAAGAAAACGCTCAAGGCGTGCGGCGTTCTGAAATAAGCGCCCGCGCAGGTTTCATTCTGATTCCGAAAACTCTGGATTCTCGATTCTAGATTCGGGATTCTTTGCCCATGCGTCAGCTGCAAAATCTTTTCGATAACAACCGCAAGTGGTCGGAAGGTGTTCAAAAACTGAAGCCCGGATTCTTCGAACGTCTCGCCCACCAGCAGACGCCGGAATATCTCTGGATTGGCTGTTCTGATAGCCGCGTGCCCGCGAACGAAGTCATCGGCCTCCTGCCCGGCGAGGTCTTCGTCCACCGCAACGTCGCCAACGTCGTCGTCCACACCGACCTGAATTGCCTCTCCGTGATTCAATACGCCGTGGATGTGCTGCATGTGAAGCATGTCATCGTTTGCGGCCACTACGGTTGCGGCGGCATCCAGGCGGCGTTGAGCAGCCAGAGGCTTGGGCTCATCGACAACTGGCTGCGCCACGTCCAGGACGTCCGCCACAAACACGCCTTCAAGCTGAACACCATCGCCGACCCCGTCCAGCTCACCGACCGCCTGTGCGAGCTCAACGTCATCGAGCAGGTGCTCAACATCTGCCAGACCACCGTCGTGCAGGACGCGTGGTTGCGCGGGCAAAAGCTGGCCGTGCACGGCTGGATTTACGGCCTGCGCGACGGCCAATTGCGCGACCTCAAGATGTGCATCACCCAAGCCGACGAACTTGCCACCGCCCACGCCGACGCCGTGCGCGTCTGCCTGCTGTAAGCTTTTGCTTCCGTTATTTCCAGTCCGCGATTAACTTTCCGCCATGACTCGCATCATCATCACCGGCGCGAAAGGCCGCATGGGCAAGGCGCTCGTCGCCTGCGCGCCCAGCCACCCGAATCTCCAAGTCGTCGGCCAGATTGACGTGGGCGATGACTTGGCCGCCGTCATCGCCGGCTGCGATGCCGTCATTGATTTCAGCGCGCACACCGCCACCACCGGCGTTGCCGCGCTTTGCGCGAAGCACCAGAAAGCGCTCGTCATCGGCACCACCGGCCACAACGACACCGAGACATTTGAAATTCGCAAGAACGTGGAGAAAATCCCCGTCGTCTGGGCCTCGAACTATTCCACCGGCGTGAACACGCTCTTCTGGCTCACGCGCAAGGCGGCGGAAATCCTCGGCCCGGACTTCGACCTCGAAGTCCTCGAGATGCACCACCGCCTCAAGCGCGATGCGCCCAGCGGCACGGCCAAGAGCCTCGCCGAAATCCTCGCGCAAGTCCGCCACCTGCAATACAACGAAGCCGCGCGTCACGGTCGCAAAGGCATCGTCGGCGAGCGCACCCAGACCGAAATCGGTGTCCACTCCATCCGCGGCGGCGATGTCGTGGGCGACCACACCGTCGTCTTCGCGAACGTCGGCGAGCGCGTGGAGCTGACGCACAAGGCTTCCAGCCGCGACACCTTCGCCAACTGCGCGCTCCGCGCCTCCGCCTGGGTCGTCAAACAGAAGCCCGGCATCTACGACATGCAGGACGTGCTGGGGCTCAAGTGAAGTCAGAAGTCAGAAGTCAGAAGTCAGAAGTTCTGGCGTTCGTCGCGCTCGGCTCAAATCTCGGTGACTCGCGGCAAATCTTCGCGCAGGCCATTGCGCGTATGCAGGAACTTTCCGCCGCGCCTCTGCTGAAATCCTCGTTCATCGAGACCGCGCCGGTGGATTGCCCGCCCGGCTCGCTGAATTTCCTGAACGCCGTCGTCGGCCTTGCGCCGCGCGCGGACGAGACGCCGGAATTGCTGCACGCCAAGTTGCAGGCATTGGAAAAAGAGTTCGGTCGTCAGCCGAAGAAGGTTGCGAACGAGCCGCGCCCGCTCGACCTGGACTTGATTGCGTTTGGCGCAGAGACGCGCTGCTTGCCGGACTTGGTTCTGCCTCATCCGCGCGCGCACGAGCGGCGGTTCGTCTTGCAACCGCTCGCCGAAATCGCGCCGGACTGCATTTTGCCCGGCCAGAACCGGAGCGCGGCAGAGTTGCTGGCGGAGCTTTGACGGTTCTGCTATGCTGCCGCCGTGAGAAAGCTTCCCCCGCTCATCCTCGCATCGGCTTCGCCGCGCCGCTCGGAATTGCTTCGGCTGCTGGACATCGAATTCACCGTGGTGGCCAGCGACGCCGGCGAACTGCATGACGAACAATTCACCGCCCGCGAGATCGCGCAGTTGAACGCCTACCGCAAAGCCCGCGCCGTCGCCAAAAAATTTCCCGACGCCCTCGTGCTCGGCGCGGACACGCTGGTCTATCGCGGGACGAAGCTTTTCGGCAAGCCGGCCAACCCGGAGGAGGCGTATCGGATGCTCAAAGAACTCGCCGGGCACACGCATCAGGTCGTCACCGGCGTCTGTCTGCTGCACCTGCGCACTCACCGGCAGCGGACATTCGCGGACATCACGGATGTGCAATTCCGCCCGCTCAAGCCGGCGCATATCCGGCATTATCTCGCGCAGATGAATCCGCTCGACAAGGCCGGCGCTTACGCGATTCAGGACGGTGGCGAACTGATCATCGAGGAAATCTCCGGCTCGTTCAGCAACGTGGTGGGCCTGCCGGTGGAACTGCTCCGCAAAGAACTGGCGCAATGGCGGCGGTCAAGCTGAAGCCGCCCGCGCTTCCAGGAAGGCCTTCAATTCCGCCGCCGCTTTGCCGCCGAAACCGGGCACGGCGGCAAGTTGCTCCACGGTCGCCAAGCGCAAACGCTGCACCGAACCGAATTTTTTCAGCAGCGCGGCTTTGCGCTTTTCGCCCATGCCGGGAAATTCGTCGAGCAAGCTTTCGGAGATTTTCTTGAGGCGCAACTGCGCGTTGTAGGTGTTGGCGAAACGATGGCACTCGTCGCGGATGCGCTGGAGCAGTTTCAGCGCGCCGGTGTCGTGGCTCAACCGCAGCGGCGCGGGCGTGCCGGGCCGGTAGATTTCCTCAAACTCCTTCGCCAGCCCGATGACGGGAATGTTTTCGAGGCCGAGTTTCTTCAGCTCTGCCGTAGCGGCGTTGAGCTGGCCTTTGCCGCCGTCTATCAGGATCAAATCCGGGAACGAGGATGGAAGGTGGAGGATGGAGGATGGATTGGCGCGCGGCTGTCCATCTTCAATCCTCAATCCTCCATCCTCGCCCTTGCCCCGCGACTCGCGTTGCAGCCGCGAATAGCGCCGCCCCACGACTTCCGCCATGCTCGCAAAATCGTCCTGGCCCGTGACGCTCTTGATTTTGAACCGCCGGTAATTCGCGCGGTCCGGACGCCCGTTCCGGAAGCTCACGAGCGACGCGACGGCGAACGTGCCACTGATGTTGGAGATGTCGAAACCTTCGATGCGCTGCGGCGGCGCGGGCAAGCCCAGCAGTTGTGCGAGTTCAGCGAGATCGTTTTGCGGGTTGATGGTCGGCGGCAGCGAATACGGAATGCGCTCGAACTTCTCGGTCTTCCGCGTGGTGTGCTTGAGGTCGCGCAAAGCGTCGCGCAATTGCGCGGCGCGCTCGTAGTCCTGACCGGCGGCGGCCTTTTGCATGTCGGCGGTGAGCTGCTCCAACTGCCCGGCGCTTTCGCCGGCGAGGAAGTCGCAGGCGGCGTTGACCTGCTCCAAGTATTGCTCGCGCGTGACGTTGGCGATGCACGGCGCGGTGCAGAATTTCAGGTGCGCGTAGAGGCAATGCTTGTAGTCGCGCTCGGTGGGCGTGAGCGGGCGGCAGCCGCGCAGGTTGAATTTTTGCTGCGCGAGCTTCAGCGTGCGGCGCGCGGCGGTGGAATCCGGAAACGGCCCAAAATAGCGCGCGCCGTCGTCGGTCTTGAGGCGCGTGAAGGTGAAGCGCGGGATGGGGTCGAGCAGGTTGACCTTGAGCAGGAGGAAGCGTTTGTCGTCGCGCAGGCTGATGTTGTAGCGCGGGTGAAATTCCTTGATGAGCTTGCTTTCGAGCAGGAGCGCTTCCGGTTCGCTGCGGACGACGTGAAAGTCGAAATCGTGGATGGCGGCGACGAGGGCGTTGAATTTCAAATCCCAGCCGAGCCGGCGCGAGGGCTGAAAATAGTGGCTGACGCGTTTCCGCAGATCGAGCGCCTTGCCGACGTAGATGACCTTGCCGAAGCGGTCGCGCATCAGGTAGATGCCGGGCTTGTGCGGGAGCTCGCCGACTTTTTTGCGGATGGTTTCGGAGACAGGCACGGAGGAATTTCAACGCAAAACCGGCGCGGCGCAAAGGATTTTCCCGGTCACAGCGGATGATGCGCGTGCCGCGTCATCTGCCAGACGATGTTCGCGCCATGAATGACGGCCAGCGTGATGAGGCCGACCCCGGAGCCCTTTTCCAGCAGCAGCAGGGTTTTTTCGCTGATCGCCCGGTGCTTGAGCGACACGAAATAGCTCAGGCAGGTGAACCACAGCCCCGCGCCCACCGCAACGAAGCCGATGCAGATGAACCGCGTCGGCCCGGTCGGGTCCACCCAGCCGCGCGACAGGAAGTTCGCCGCGAAGACGATCCACAGCAGCAGCACGCCGGGGTTGCCCATCACCCGCACGAAGCCCGTCATGAACGCCGAGTGCGGATGCAGTTTCTGCTCCAGACGCACCTCGATTTTGTTGGGCGACTCGATGGCGCGGGCCGTGAGGAACTTGATGCCCAAAAAAAGCAGGAAGACGAAGCTCGTCAATTCCATCGCCGCCTTGACCAGCCCCTTTTGAAAAAACGAAGCGAAGCCGGTGAACGCCACCGTGCAGTAGATCAATTCCATCGAAATCGCGCCCGCCGCAATGAGCAACGCCCACCGAAAGCCGCGCCGCGCGCCCTCGTTGATGATGGTCAGGTTCACCGGCCCGACGGGAATGGAAATCAGCAGCCCGCTGGTCAGCCCCGTCAGCACGGCTTGCAGGATGGGATAATTGTCGAGCATGAGCTAGCTGGCCGTCGCGTCGTCGTCGCCGTCGTCCTCCTCGATCTCCCGCCGCCACGCGCGCGAGAGCCGGGGCCGCACGAAGCCGTAGAGCAGATAGCCGGTGAAGAACAGCGGCAGCACTAGCACCAGGATTTTCTCCCGCAGAATCACGATGCTCCCGATGAACAGGATCGCCACCAGCGTCTTGGTGAACGTCCGCGTCGCCCGCAGGTCCAGCGTCTTGAACGTCGGATATCGCACCTCGCTCACCATCATCCACGAGAGGAACAGCAGCAGCGGCGGCAGCACATAGCGCAGCGTGCCGCGGCTGAAATCTTTTTCATCCCACCAGATGATGAACAGCGTGAGACTCGCCACCAGCCCCGCCGCCGACGGGATCGGGAAGCCGAGGAATTCCTTCCCGCCGCCGCTGCCGGACATCGCCGCCAGACAATTGAACCGCGCCAGCCGGAACGCGCCGCAGATGAGATAGATCGAGGCGATGAACCAGCCTGCCTCCGGATGCGTCACAAACACGTCCTTCAACACCACGCGATGCACCAGGAACGCCGGCGCGACGCCGAACGAAATCAAATCCGCCAGCGAATCGAACTCGCGCCCGAACGGGCTTTCCACCCCGCCCATCCGCGCCACGCGCCCGTCGAACAGGTCAAAGATGCACGCCAGCAGGATGAACGCGAGCGCGAGCTTGATCTGGCCGAAGTTGTCGCCGGCAACGTCCGCCTCCACGATTTTCGTGAGCGCCACGAAGCCGCAGAAGAGGTTGCCCGCCGTCAGCAGGTTCGGCAGAAAATAAATCTTCAGCTTCTCGGGCTCCGGCGACGGCTTGGGAATGTTCTCGCTCATGGCTTACTCCAAAGTGGCGATGACCGTCTCGCCGCCGACGGTTTTGTCGCCGAGTTTCACCTGGATTTTCGCGGACAACGGCAGATAGACATCCACGCGCGAGCCGAATTGGATCAGGCTCATGCGCTCGCCGCGCGCGACGGTCTCGCCCTCCTGCACCCACGGGATGATGCGGCGGGCGATGAGGCCGGCGATGAGCCGCGCCCCGATTTTCTGGCCGGGGCGTTCGGCGGAGTCGAAGCCGATGAGGACGTTCTCGTTCTCGGCGGCGGATTCGGCGGCCATGGCGTTGAGGAATTTGCCGGACGTGTGCTTGACGTATTTCACCTGACCCGCGACGGGCGTGTTCTGGACGTGGACATTGAACACCGAGAGGAACATTGAAATCCGTTTGCAACGACCGCCCATGAAAACTGGTTCGTCCGTCTCGTCAATCGCGTCCACCTTGCCGTGGCCGGGCGAGACGACGAGGTTGGGTTCGGTCGGGACCTTGGCTTCGGGGTCGCGGAAGAAGTAGAAAGTGAAGCCAGTAAATACTATCCATACCCAGCATATCCCTAAAACAACATTTTCGAAAACATCGGAGTGGGGTCGGCTAATACGAATAACCAACGTGACGACAAATAAGAATATGCTAGGCCAAAAAATGATTTTGCCTGCCGCCTGCCAAGCTTTTCTTTTATGTTTCATTGCAATTCAGCTTAGGCGTTTCGCGGAAGGTGCAAAGCGCAAATTTCACGCCGCGTCCAGCGCGGTGAGAGCGGTGAGGATGGCGCACTTGATGATTTGTTGGCGGGCGGGGTCGGAGATTTTCCCGCCGTCGGCCTCGCCGACATAGAACGTGTCCATCGCCGCGCCTTTCTCGGTGAAGATTTTCGCGGCGGAAATGTCCACGTTCTCGTCCACCAGCGCCTGCGTGATGGCGTAGAGCAGCCCCACGCGGTCCTCGGTCTCGATCTCGATGGCGGTGCGGTTTTCGGAAATCTCGTTGTCGAACGCGATGTGCGTTTCCATGCGCTCGCCTTCGTTCGCCTGGTAGAGCGGACGGGCGGTGTGCTGGCGCTTGATGA
>JAPLTZ010000399.1 GCA_026397895.1 Verrucomicrobiota bacterium
CATTGAGCGGAACAAAACAAAGCCCTTTTTTCTGTTCCTCTCGCATTGGGATGTGCATGTGCAGTTCGATGCCGAACAGTCGCGGATTGACAAGTTCCTGAAGAAACCCGCTGTCGCCGGCTATCCCTGCAACGCGGTCTATGCGGCGATGATCGAAGAACTCGATCACAGCGTGGGTCGTGTGCTGGACAAGCTGGACGCGTTGGGTTTGCGCGACAACACGCTGGTGGTTTTCTTTTCGGACAACGGCGGGCAGATCAGCAACGACCAGTATCCCGGCGTCACCGAGGCGAAGATGCCGGTGTTGATGCCCTCCAAGCAGGCCATCTATCGCGGCAACCCGCTGGCCTACATCGCGACCGCGAACACGCCGCTGCGCGGCGAAAAAGGCATGCTCTACGAAGGTGGCATTCGCGAGCCGCTCATCGTGAGTTGGCCCGGTCGGATCAAGCCGGGCAGCGTGTGCCCGACACCAGTGACCAGCGTGGATTTTTACCCGACGTTCCTGGAACTGGCGGGTGCGGCAAAACCGGAGAGCCAGGTATTGGACGGCAAATCAATTCTTCCCGAGGTGCTGAACGGCAAAGGCGACCCGGAGCGGGCGATCTATTGGCACTATCCGGTCTATCACCATGACGTTCCCGCAGCCGCAGTGCGGAAAGGGCAGGGGTGTTTTTTCCGAGAAGACGAAAGAACTCCAAACGCTGTTGAAGCAATGGCAAGCAGAAGTTAAGGCGGAGTTCCCGAAACCAAACCCATCCTTTGATGAGAAGCGAAGGCTTGAATGGGGCGAACATCCGAAAACGAAATGACGTGACAACAATGCAAGACATTAACAAATGAAAAATACAACGACCATTAAACAAACCCGCGCATCCCTCGTCGCCCTGCTGCTGATTTCGCTGGCGGTGCTGCAAGCTGCCGAGACGGCTAAGCCCACTGGCCGTCCGAACATCATTTTCATCCTCGCCGATGATGTCTCCGCCCGCGACCTTTCCTGCTACGGCGGCCCGGTCAAAATGCCGGTGCTCGACCGGTTGGCCAAACAAGGCGTCCAGTTCAACAATGCCTGGGCCGCGCCGTTGTGCGGCCCGACCCGCGCCATCCTGCACACCGGCAAATATCCCCACCATCAGGGCTACTACGAAAACACCGTGTTGCCGCGCGTTCCGTTCTTCGACGATCCCCGCCACCTGCCGTTGTTGCGCATGGCGAAAACGGCGGACTACGCGACCGGCATGTTCGGCAAGATGCATTTCGGCGACGATGCGGGAAAATACGGCGCGGACTTTCATTGCGTTTACCGCTATTGGAAAGGCTACGATGGCCCCAGCCATTCGCCGACCGGCACTCGTGACGGCATGTATGGCGTCTCGTGGTATTGGCATCCCGGCCTGATCCTCAACGGCGGTGGCCTCCCCACCAAGCCGGACGACTTCGGCCCGGACCTCGAACTTTGGCAACTGCTCGCCTTTGTCGAGGTCAACACAAACCGCCCCTTCATCGCCTACTGGCCCTGCAACCTGCCGCACATGGAAAGAACTCCCGCGACCGGTTACAAATCGTTTTCATACACCGCCGTGCCGGAACTGGACGCCACCGGAAATAAAACCGGACGAAAACGCGCCGGCTCACTGCAATCCAATCTGGGATATTTTGATTTCCTCATCGGCCAGCTTCAGCACCGGTTGCAACAACTCGGCCTCGCGGAGAACACCATCATTTTCTTCGCCGCCGACAACGGAACGGCCAACGGCGACAAAGGCAGCTACGAGCGCGACTCCGCCCTCCGCGTGCCGTTTGTCGTTTCCGGCGGCCCCGTGAAACCGCACGGCTTGAGCGACTCCCTCGTGGACTTCACCGACATCTGGCCGACCGTGGCCGATCTCGCGGGCTACACGGGTGCCATGAATACCGACGGTCACAGCTTCGCGCCCTACCTGCTCGGCCAACCCTTCACCCCGCGCGCGACCATCCAGATGGCGATGAACAACGCCCGCTGGCTGCGCGACCAAGACTGGCTGCTCGACGGGCATGGACGTTTCTTCGATTTGCGCGGCGCAACGAAGCAAGCCGGTTACAAAGACGTTTCCAAATCCTCCGCCCCCGAAGTCATGGCGGCGCGCCAGCGGTTCGAGCAACTCCTCAAGGAAATTCCCCTGCCCGATGAAAAAGACCCGCTCACCAAGAACGCCTGGAAAAAATTCCGTGCCACAACAAAAGGCAAACCCGTGAATGTCTTCAAACCCGATTACTTGAAATGAAACCAACCCGATTGATCTGGCCCGTCCTGATTCTTGGCGCGTGCCTGACGCTGACCACACTGTCCGCCGCCGAGCCGGCCCAACCCGCGCGCAAACCCAACATCGTCTTCTTCCTCATTGACGACATGGGCTGGCGCGACCTCGGCTGTTGCAGCAGCACCTTCTACCAGACCCCCAACATTGACCGGCTCGCCGCCGGCGCGATGCGCTTCACCGATGCCTACGCCGCTGCCGCGCTCTGCTCTCCCACACGTGCGAGCCTGCTGGCCGGAAAATATCCCGCGCGCCTCCATTTCACGCACATCGTGGGTGGGGAAAAGGCATCACCCAGCCGCAAGCTCAAGACCGCCGACTGGATTCAAAACCTGCCGCTCGCGGAAGTCACCTTCGCCGAAGCGCTCAAAGAAGGCGGCTACGCCACCGGCCATTTCGGCAAATGGCACGTCGGCGGCCCGGGCTTCACGCCGGACCAACAAGGCTTCGATGTCACCGTGGAGGCCACCCCCGCGAAAGACCATCAAGACAAGAACGTGACCCAGCTCACCGATGCCGCCATCGCGTTCATGCGCGCGCACGCGAAAGAACCCTTCCTCGCCTACGTCTGCCATCACACCGTCCACGTGCCCTACGAAGCCGACGAAGAATTGACCGAAACCTATCGCAAGAAAGCGCCGCGCACCGGCCAGAACCATCCCAAAATGGCCGCCATGATCGAGACCCTCGACCAATCCGTCCGCCGCGTGCTGCAAACGCTCGATGAACTCGGCCTCGCCGAAAACACCGTCGTCATCTTCACGTCCGATAACGGCGGCCTGCGGCATGTTAAGGAAGGCACGCAATCCGTCACCGCCACCGACAATTCCCCCGCGCGCGGCGGCAAAGCCATGCTCTACGAAGGCGGCACCCGCGTGCCCCTCATCATCAAGTGGCCCGGCGTCACCCGGCCCGGCAGCACCTCCACCGTGCCCGTCATCAGCATGGACCTCTATCCGACGTTGCTCGACATGGCCGGCCTGCCGCCCCGGCCCGCGCAGCATCTGGATGGCCTGAGCCTCGCGCCGTTGCTCCACGGCGGCGACACGCTCAACCGCGCAGCCCTGTTCTGGCATTTCCCGCACTATCATTCCAATGTGGCAACCCCGATGGGTTCGCTGCGCGCCGGCGATTGGAAACTCATCGAGTTCTTCGAGGACAACCGCGTGGAACTCTACAACCTCAAGGACGACTTCAGCGAAAAGCGCAATCTCGCAACCGAGTTGCCGGAGAAGGCGGCCGCACTCCAGCAGCAGCTCCACAACTGGCGCGCAAGTGTGGGCGCACTGATGCCCACCGCCAATTCAGACCGCGCAGCGATTATGGATGTGAAAGCCAAACCGCAGAAAGGGAAAAGCAAATGATGGTCAAGGCTTCGGACGTGATGATCGCACAACTGATTTTCGCCGTCATGCTGTTAATGCCGCTGACGGCTCTCTCGGCTGCCAGTGCGCCGAAACCTCCCAGCGTCCTGTTCATCGCCATTGACGACCTGAACGACTGGGTGGGCTGTCTGGGCGGTCATCCGCAGGCGCAGACGCCGAACATGGATCGGTTGGCCGCGCGGGGCACGTTGTTCAGCAACGCCCATTGACAGGCTCCGATCTGCAATCCGTCGCGTGCCAGTCTGCTCACCGGCTTGCGCCCGTCCACGCTGGGCATTTACGGCCTCGCGCCCGGCATTCGCAACACGCCGGTCGCGAAGGACTGTGTCACGCTCCCACAGTATTTTGCCCGGCAAGGCTACTTCACCGCCGCGTTTGGAAAAATATTCCATGACGGCTCAATCCCCAAAAATCTGCAGACGAATGAATTCAACGTCTGGGGGCCGGCGCCGGGCATGCCGATGCCCAAAGCGAAATTGGTTCAGACACCAGCCACCATGTGGATGATGGACTGGGGCGCTTTTCCCGCCGATGACCGGGAGCAGCCGGATTGGAAAACCGCCGATAACGCCATCGCCCAGTTGCAGGCGCGACCATTGGACAAGCCGTTTTTTCTCGCGGTCGGATTCCGGCTGCCTCATGTGCCGTGCTTCGCCTCGCAGAAATGGTTCGATCTGTTTCCGGAAAATCAAACCGTTCTGCCGCCGGTGAAGGGCCATGACTTTGAGCGGGACGGCGTGCCGTTCTTCTCCTGGTATTTGCACTGGCAAGTGCCCGAACCGCGGCTCTCCTGGCTGCAACAGGCAAACCAATGGCGTCCGCTCGTGCGTTCCTATCTTGCCAGCACCACATTCATGGACAGCCAGATTGGCCGGGTGTTGGACGCGCTCGATGCCAGCGGCGAGGCGACGAATACCGTCGTCGTGCTATGGTCCGACAACGGCTGGCATCTCGGCGAAAAGGATATGACGGGCAAGTGCAGTCTCTGGGAACGTTCCACGCATGTCCCATTGATTTTCGCCGGGCCGGGTGTGGCGCGGGCGGCGAAATGCACTCAACCTATCGAGTTGCTGGACATTTACCCCACACTGGTCGAACTCTGCTGCCTTCCGTGCCGGTCTGGCCTCGAAGGGCACAGCCTTGTCCGGCAACTGAAGAATGCAGAAGCCCAACGTCCTTGGCCTGCCATTACGACGCACAACGTCGGCAATCATGCCGTGCGCACCGATCGCTGGCACTATATCCGCTATGCGAACGGCGCGGAGGAACTTTACGACATGCAGGCCGACCCGAACGAATGGACCAACCTCGCCGCCGCGCCGAAAAACATGAAGCTAATTCGCGACCTCGCCAAATGGTTGCCCCAAGTGAATCTGCCGCCCGCACCGGGCAGCACCGAACGTGTCCTCGTCCGGCAAAATGGCGTCTGGCTCTGGGAAGGTAAGCCCATCAAAATGGAAGAGCTTGAACAATGCGAACGCTCGTTTCTGCTGGGAAGCTCCTCATGTCAAAGACGTCAAAGACGGCTGTCGCGAGGTCGGAATTGTCGGCTGCGTTTCAAAATCCCTGGGATCGAATTCTAAAATGGTTGCCAGAACCTTCATTTGGTGAGTATCAGGCTGCCGAAAACCGCTTTCCCAAGAGCAAACCAAGGATGCTGCAATACCCATTTTCGCCGCGATATGGCCGGGCGTGAGGTTTTTCTCTAGCCGTTTCATTTTAAGCCAATCACCAGCGGTCTTTACATTGAAAATCAAGACTTTAGACTGCCTTTTGCAACCTACAATTACCTGGATAATCTACTTGAATTTGGCGACCTGTAATATCCAACAGTGCTACTCTCCCCCGCTGCGCGGCGGAGAGGGAGAAACGCTCGCCGCCGTTTTGAAATTCCGTTGCGGAATGGATTACCGTGGCTCTCACCAACCCAAACCGCGTCGCGGCTGTCTCCCTCTCCCCGGGGGAC
>JAPLTZ010000429.1:0-1246 GCA_026397895.1 Verrucomicrobiota bacterium
GGAAGTGTTGCCGGTTCTTTTCCAGGTCGGCGAAGGTGAGGCTTTCGAGTTCGTCCAAAGAAAGGTTCAACGGCTCTTCCGCATTTCCACGCGTGATGATGCCGAGGCCGAAATCGCAATCGAGGACGAAGATGTTCAGGTCGCGCCGCGCAATTCGCAAATGGCAGACGGTCTTCCACACGTCGCCGCACCACGACCAGTCCCAGCCGGGCAGGTTCAGGGTGGCGACTTCCGCCGGCGATTTCCCCGGATGCGCGGCGGCGGCGGTCGGCGGATTGCAATCGTGCACGACGATGACGCCGCCGTCGGCGAGCACGGCCAGCGTGTTCTCCACGTCCCGCAACGCCTGCGGGTAAGTGTGCAAGCCGTCAATGAAAGCAACATCAAAAGGCTTTCGCGGGTCGGCGTTTTGAAAATATTCGTCGCTCGTCATCGCGTGATACTCGGCGTTGAGATTGCGGAGCAGAGTCTTGAACCGCCGCCGGCGGGAAATCTGGAAATGCGGGTCCACCGCCACCTTGCGCCGCGCCCTGACTGAAAGAAACGTCGCGCCGTGCTCCACGCCAATCTCCAGGTAGTTCCGGGCGCGGCGGGCGGCGATGATTTTCTGGATGACTTCGAGCCGGTTCATGGCTGGCCGAGCCGTTGCAGCAGCCGCGCCGCGAGTTCGGGATGCCGGTCGTATTGATGCAGCGTGTTGATGACGTTGCCGTCGTCGTCGAGGATGCGGCCGGCGGCATCGAAGCGCAGTTTCGCCATGTCCAGCCGCGCCATGCTCAGCACCGGCCCGGCGAAATTCTCAAAGCACGTCAGCTTCGCCGGCGGCTGCGCGTGCAGGAGATGATTGAACACGCCCTGGTCAACCGTCTTGCGCGTGATGCGCCCGGCGAATGACCGCGTGACGCGCTCCAGATGCTCGCGCACGGCGGCGGTCGTGCCGAGGATTGTCCCCGCGCACGCTACGCGTCGGCCGCTCATCGCCCGCAACGCCGCGCCGCCGAACCGGCGTTTGATTTGATTCGCCGTGTGCGTGCAGTCGCCGATCGTCCAGCGGCTGTCTTCGAGGAAAACGCTCAAGCCGTCCGGCACGGCGAAGGCGAACGGGTCGCGCTGGAACAGCACATCGCGCACGTCCGTCAGCATCACGAAGTCGTAGCCGCCGCCGCAGGTCTCCAGAAAATTCCGGTAGAAAAAATGCCGCGCGCAGTTCGGGTGCAGGAAACTCGGCGCGAGCAGTTCGTCGAAC
>JAPLTZ010000429.1:1300-2385 GCA_026397895.1 Verrucomicrobiota bacterium
GTTGCAGGAACGGCTTGCGGTAGGGCAGCAGGTTCACGCGGAACGCCCGCGCGCGCAGGAACGCCAGCGTCGCCGCGCCCACGTCGCCGCAGACCAGCGCCGCGTCGCCGCGATAGCCGGCCTGCTCCAGCGAGAGGAAAAAGGGCCGCGCCGTTTCCAGCGGCAGGTCCACCAGCGTGCCGAGGATGAGGGTTTTGGCGGGCAGGTTGGTCATGGGCGGCGGCAATGGCGTTTTAATTTTCGCAGCGGTTGCGAGATTTTGTGTTCCAGCCAGAAAAGCGCAAACCAAAACGGATTCAGTTCCGCTGCCATCGCCGCCGTCATCGCTGTGGCGCGCGCGCCGTATCTTTTCCGCAGATAATAAATCTGCTTGAACCACATCCGCCGCGTCGCCGCCGCGCGCAGCCACGGCGCGGCGAAATAGGTTTCCGCCAGCAGGAAATGCTCGTCCGCGTCCGCGTGCGTGCGGCGCGTGACCTCCGTCTGCTGCGCCGCGTGCCGCCGCCACGCGCCCAGCGGCTCGGCAATGAACGCAAACCGCCCGCGCGCCAGCAGATGAAACGCCATCTCCAGATCGAGGTGTTGGATGAAGCGTGCGTCGTAACCGCGCGCCGCGTCCGCGCGCCGGAACATCGTCAGCGACGGTTCGCCGATGAGGTTGGCGTTCAGTTCGAGGCAGCGCACCAGCGTGGCCGCGCCGTCGTGCACGGCGTCGCCGCCGAAATTGTTCCGCTGCTCCAGCACGCGCCCCGCCGCGTCAATCACCAGCGACGCCGTCGCCACGAGCGCCACCGCCGGGTCGGCCAGCGCGGCGGCCATGCGCCGCAGCGCGTGCGGCGCGAGCAGCTTGTCGTCCGCGAAGACGACCTTGATGAATTCGCCGCGCGCCTCGCGCAGGCAGAGGTTGAGATTCGCGGCCTGGCCGAGATTCTTCGCGTTGCGCCAACTGTGGACGCGCGCGTCCTTCGCCGCGTAGCGCGCGGCGATTTCCGCCGTGCCGTCCGTCGAGCAGTCGTCGCCGATGAGCAGTTCGAAGTCCGTGAAATCCTGCGCGAGGACGGAGTCCAGGCACTCGGTGAGAAAAT